>NZ_JASJXG010000016.1:0-102176 GCF_035018765.1 Variovorax sp. RTB1 | reverse complement strand
CGCAGCTTTGCCAGCGCCGAGTACGCATTGAAGAAGAAGCGAACGCGCCGCGAGAAGTTTCTTGCCGAGATGGAGCGCGTCGTGCCCTGGAGCCGCTTGATTGCCGTGATCGAGCCGCTGTATCCGACCAGTGGACGTGTAGGCCGTCAGCCGATCGGCGTGCCCAGGATGCTGCGCATGTATTGCCTGCAGCAGTGGTACGGCCTGGCCGACGAAGCGCTGGAAGACGCGCTGTACGACAGCCAGGCTCTGCGCGACTTTGTGGGCATCGACCTGTCGCGCGAATCGGTGCCTGACGCCACCACGTTGCTCAAGTTCAGGCGCCTGCTGCTGGACAACGACCTCACCAAGGCCCTGTTCGAAGAGATCAACGCGCACCTTGCCGAGCAGGGCCTTTTGATGCGTGCCGGCACCATCGTGGACGCCACCATCATCGCGGCTCCAAGCTCGACCAAGAACGCAGACCACACGCGCGACCCGGAGATGCATCAGACCAAGAAGGGCAATCAATGGCATCTTGGAATGAAGGCGCACATCGGTGTCGACGCGCAGTCGGGCCTGGTCCACACGGTGATTGGCACGGCAGCCAACACAAGCGACATCAACGTTGCTGGGGCGCTGCTGCACGGCGAGGAGCATGCGGCCTTCGGGGACGCTGGCTATCAGGGCGTGCACAAGCGAGCTGAAGCGCAAGGACCGATCTGGCACGTGGCCATGCGCCGTGGCAGGCATCGCAAGCTCAATGAATTCATCGAGCCTCAGTACTTGGCCGAGCGGGCGGAGAAGATGAAGGCGAGCATCCGCGCCAAGGTCGAGCATCCGTTCCATGTGGTCAAGAACCTGTTTGGTCACAGGAAGGCGCGCTGCAAGGGGCTGGCCAAGAACACGGCACAGCTGTTGAGCTTGTTCGGTCTGGCCAATCTGGTCATCGCCAAGAGGTCGCTGTTGGACTGTTATGCCCGAGGTGCGTCTTGAATGCGGAAAGCGGCCTCGAAAGAGGTCAAAACGATCGCCGTGAACGCCCAAAACGGTGACATCGGGCGATCTTGACGGCGCATCGCGTTGCGATGTCGTCAACTTGCGCTGCGATGCTCAATGTTCAGCGCCTCCTAAGATCTCGCTGACGACGCCGCCCGGCAGCTTCACGTTGACCGGGATGTCTCGATAGCCTGACGGCAGCGGGTTGGTGAAGCGGTCCTTCACCTTGCCGTAGATCTCGAAGTTTTCCTTGATCTTGGCCAGCGCTTCGGCGACCTGGCTCATATGCTCGACGACGACAGATCCGCGCACCAGGTCTTTCATTCGCTCGGAGTCGCTGCCATTGTCCCGTACATGCTTTTCGAGCGGGCGCTCGCCGCCCTTGACGCTGGCCAGGTTCGGCTTGCCGTCGAGTCCTTTGGCGATGCGGGTCACCGTCGCGTCGAACGCAGGCTTCGCCGCTTCGGCCAGGGCGAGCTTGGGCGCGAGTTGGCGCGAGTTGGCGCTTGGCCATGCTCGGCTGACTCTTGTTGAGCAGTGACACGGCTTCGGCCTTCGGCGGCTGCTTGTCGATCAGATCCTGGGCTTCCTTCAGCACGTCCGGGGGGATGACGTGCGCGGGGTCCATCTCGCTGCCGTGCTCGCCCTGCTTCACGCTGAACATCGCATCCTCGTTGGGGTCGGCGTCGGCTGTGCGATCGCTTCCCATCAGGTCGAAGTCGCCGACTTCCGCATCGGCCTTCAGCTTGGCCTGACCATCGCTCGATGCCTTGCCTTCGGCGCGCGTGGCAGCCGCTTCGCGCTCTTCTTTGGCTGCAGCTTCGGCCGGGGTGCAGCTGTCGAGCGCCGGCTTTTCTTCCGACAGATCCGCGCGGTTCTTTGCCACCAGGTCGGGGTTGGTGGTCCAGTTATCCCATGCGGCTTTTTGTGCCTTGAGCTCGTCCACCCGGCGCTGAATGGCCGCACTGTCGCCGACCTTGATGCCCTCTTGCTTGGCGATGTCCGGGCGCTTGGCGGCACCGCTGATCGCTGCGATGCGCGTCTGCAGATCGCGCTGGTGCGTGGTTGCGGCTTTGGCCATCGCTTCGGCCTGGCGCATGCCGCTGTCGTCGAAGCCGAACATATCGCCGGTGCTGTCGGGGCGTTCGCTCGCCATGAGCTTCACAGCGCGCACCAGGTTGGCGGCCTGGGCGATGGTCTTCCCATCGGCCAGCGCGCGGATGCCTACGGCTTGGAGTCGCTCGTCTTGAGGGGCGGCTCCTGCGATGGCGACTTCGTCAGTGACTTCGCCGGAACGATGCGCGGCAAGGAGCGAATAACTTCCATCGCTTGCGATGGCGTAAGCTTTTTTGCCCAGTGCTCGGGCTGTGAGTCCTTGCTCTTCGGCTTCGGACTTGCAGATGCCGGTGTGCTTGGAGAAATTGACATAGTCTTTTACCTTTCCTTGTCCATCGCGGATGTTGAGGATCGAATCTAGCGCGCCCGCGTAATCTGCGGTGAAGCCGTCGGCTTCATGATGAATCTGGGCAGAAATGGTTTTTCGCCGGTGCGGCGCGCAAGGTCAGTGCGATGTCCGCCCGCTAATGACTTCGAGGTCGCCATTCATCCGCTTCCAGAGATGGATCGGCGCGACGCCGCGGCGGTCAAATTTGCCGCCCAGTGGCTCGACGACGCCCTGCGCGTTCGATCCCTCCTTGAACTGCGGAACATCCTCAGAAAGTTTGATCATGTGAAGCGGCACTTCATGGGTGCACAGCTCAGTCGCGAGATTCTTTCGGCCAGTCGATTCCTCCGGCTTCGGCTTCTTTTCTTCCGCCGTCTGTTTTGCCATGTGCTCGGCTTCGACGTTCACCTTCGCGGCGGTCGTGTCATCGAGGTACTTGGACAGCGCACGGTCGATGTGGCCGTTGGCATCCTTCGCCTGCTTGAGCGTGAGCCAGAAAGGCTTGGAGCTGTTGGTCGTGCCGTAGGCTGCGCCGCCATCGGTGATGCGCGCGAGCGTGGCTTTGACGACCGTGGCCAGCCGCTGGAACACGCCGAGGTTCTTCTTGGCGACGTAGCTCCAGAAAGACGGCTCGACGATGCGGTTGCCCAGCATGTCGTTGACCACTTCGCCCAGGGCTTGGTCGTGCGAGATCTTCTGGCCGGCGCGCTCGTACAGCGCCTGGCGCTCGGCGATGCGTGCCTCGCCGATGAGCGGGTACATGACGCCCAGCAGCCCGCTGTAGGTGCCGTCGCCGTTGGCTTTGACATACCCCGATCGAGGAAGCTCTGACCTATGGCACACGGCTCAGTACGCTCGGAGACTTTTGGCAGGCTCGACCCATTGGTGACCTTGCTCCTTCGGTATGGAAATGCGATTCAGGACCAGCGCTGCGAACTCGGTAGATTCAGTCGTGACGTCGGGCGACGAAATGTTGGTTATGCGCACAACATGCACAGCGACCAAGGCCCACCATCACGATAGCGCGGCACCTGCGGCGTCAGTATCATTTGTCGCCTTCCGGAGCAATGCGGCCACCCGCAGGTCGATTTCAGCGGGCGTGAGTCGAATGTAAAGATTGCCTTCAATTTGCGCGCGCCTGCCGTACTTCTTCGGCGAGATCTTGGTGGCGTACCACATCCGCGCGTCAATTCTGAGCTTCGCACGCGCGATCCTTTCAAAGTTCATGCGAATGTTGCCGCCCTTGTCGCGGTACGTGTCGTGCTGGCTGTCGTCGGCGATCGCGATGGTGTCTTCCATGTAAGCGTGAACTCGCAGTTCCAGCGCCACCTCATAGCGGCTTCGAATTTCGTGACTGGATTTGATCCATTCGAAGAAAGTTTTGCTACTTGGCATGCCGGCGTTAGCGCAAATTCGACTGAGTACTTCGCCACATGCAATGCGATAAATGATTGCGGTCACCACCGTCTCGGAACGATAAACTGGGGGCTTGCGCGCATGCGTGCGCGCGATACCTGTGACTTGACGACATCGAAGTGGCTGCTCAGGCCCCTTAGCGTTGACTAAGTTATCAGTGGAAATCGCTGAGACTTCATGGCCATGAACTGCCTGCGAATTCGTGGTCAACGGCGCTGCCAAGGTATCCACACAATCAAAGTCCACGTAGATACGCAAACGAGCGTGGCGCGGCGGATCATTTCGCTTGTCGCTTGCATTCACGACCAGGCAGCCGAGGCGTTTGCGGCGAGCAAAACCTGTTGAAAGTGGTCGAACAAGTCGGCCTGCAAGCGGGGCATAAGTCCTCGACAGTTGCGCTCCATTTCTGCACGAGCGTCGACGCCGTCTTTGTGGTGGTCGCATACGACCATAGCTGCTTCCATCAAGCGATCGAAGATCGGTCGCAGATCGGGCACTGCGATCGCCGGCGCGTCGACGAGCTCAAATGCCTTCGCCACCGGAACCACGATCCCGCGGTCTGCCAGGAGCTCTCTTGCCTTTGCTCCCCAGTCGTTCGTCGCGTTCATTCGAAGTCTCCTGCTGCTTTGCCGCTGCGGGTTGGCTTTGGGTCCGTCCAGTCGCTGAACTGTTGGTAGCGCCCGACGAAACGAAGCGGCACCAGTCCCTGCGGACCATTGCGATGCGCAACCACGTCGAGCTCGGAGAAGCCCTGCATCGCGGCTTGGCGCTTGCTCATGGGGTGGGCCCAGTCAGTAAAGAGCAACGCGACCTGGTCGGCAGCAGCCTCGATCGCGCCTGAGTCACGCAGGTGCGTCATCGCGGGCCGCCCGTAAATCTTGTCTGCCTCTCGGCTCATCTGCGACAAAACGACCACCGCGATATCAAGCTCCATCGCCAACGACTTGATCCCATTAGCGATCACGTCGAGCTCGCGGTTCCGGCTTTCCTCACCAGCGCCGGCCATCAACTGCAGGAAGTCAACGAACATGATGCCGAGCCCATGCTCTCGCTTCACCTTTATCGCTTTGCGCCGGACGTCGCGCAGATTAAGAGCGGGATGGTCGTCGTGCACCAGGTGCAACTCACCGAGACGGCACGCGGCTTGCGCTACCGCTTCCCACATCGCCTGATCGGCCGGGTCGGCGCGCAGGATGGCAGCAAGGTCGAAGTTGCCCATTGCCGCGGTGTGTCGATGCATCAACTGCGAGATGCCCATTTCTTGGCTGAGAAAAAGCACTGTGTTCTCACGGGCCATGAAGCGCGCCATCGCCAAGGCAAGCGCCGTCTTGCCGTGCTTCGGACGAGCGCCGATCACCATCATTTCACCTCGGCGTACACCGCCATTCAAGATGCGGTCGAGCCCCCCTAGCCCAGTGCGCATCGCTGGGTTCTTGCCTTGGCTCATGTCCGCCAGCAGCCCAAGGTACGACTCAAGCGATACGTGGATGTGCTCAGGTTCGCGCTTGCCCTTTTTAATCGCCAGCTTGGCCAGCATCATCTGTGCGGCATCGATTTGTTTGTCCGGATCGTCGCGCGCTAGCCCCAGCGCTGCAATCTCGGTGCCGACATGGTTCAGCTCGCGCAGGCGCTGGTGATCGATCACGATACGCACGTAGTTGCGAAACTGCTTCTCGGTGACGCGCCAGTTCGCCAGCTCATGCAGCGTCTTCATGGCGCCGATGTCGATCGCCGGATTTGCGTACCGCATCTGCTCGTACGTGGCGATCGGGTCGATGGGGCGGCCGCTGTTCGACAAGACCTGTATGGACCGAAAGGCGGCGGCATTGAACGAGTCGTAGAAGGCGCTCGCATCAAGGGCGCCGATCCACTGGGTGGCCGGGCCATCGGACATCAACGCGCCAATGATCGCGTCTTGCGCTTCGGCGCTGTGCGGCAGCTCCGGCAAACGGTCGCACTTCATGCGGCCGCCCTGGCGGTCTTCTCAAGAACCTGGAGGATGCCCCTTTCGCTGCACAGGTAGTCGATGCTGGCCTGCCAGCTCGCGTGCTCACCACTACGGCCGGTCCGGCCCATCACAAAGTCGTTGTCGCGTGCTCTTTCAAAATAGCCACCGATCCACGCGATCGCTTCCTCGACGTTGGTGGCGCGCAGCGTCCCGTCAGTCTTCTTCGACGTCAAGGCAAATTTCCAGAGCTTCGAGACGGCTTTGCGGCGGTCATCGCTCAGGACCTTCACCCGAGGCAGTTCGGGAAGCTTCTCGTGATAAGCATCGATCACAGCCTGAGTCCTGCAGAGCAGCGAGGCGACTTTGCCGACAGAGCCGGTAGGCTCTTCTTTCTCCTGGTCCTGCTCCTGCTCCTGCTCCTGCTCCTGATTCGGCATAGTCTTAGCGAAGACTTCCGGCAAGGCTTCGGCAAAGGCTTCGCTCATGGATTTGGCATAGAC
Source organism: Variovorax sp. RTB1 (assembly GCF_035018765.1). NCBI lineage: Bacteria > Pseudomonadati > Pseudomonadota > Betaproteobacteria > Burkholderiales > Comamonadaceae > Variovorax > Variovorax sp. RTB1. Next base: position 95,890 of record NZ_JASJXG010000016.1, on the reverse strand, counting down.
TTTGGAACGAGCAACCACGCGGGTTTTAAGGTTGCACTCGGGTAGCAGATCCAGCGCGGAACTCCAAGACTTCACCACGTTGGGTGACTCGGGCTTGTTGTACTTCAGGAAGTTCGGCAGGGCGATGAGGTGGGCGTCCGGGTCATGCTCCACCATTCTCTTGGATAAGACTTCCTCGAAGGCTTTGCGGAAGGCTTCGGTCTTCCATCCAAGCTCTTCGGCCAGGCCGGCGGTCGTCGCCCGCATGGCGCCGAGCATCGTCACCGAGGGGTGCGTCAGCAGCATGAAGAACACCAACTTCGCTTCGTCGCCGAGCGCGCGGAACTTCGCGTCGTTCCATATCCGCTGGTCGATTTTGCGATACCTGCTCATGTCGCGCCGCCGATCTGCGTCCTAAAAGCGTGGACGTCGCGCAGCGCAGTGAATGTGCGAGCCTGGCCCCAGCGGCGCACCTCGTAGTACCGCACGCCATAGTATTTCCGAACGACGAGCAGTTGGTGGCCCTCGAGCGCGAACGAAGCGCGAAGCTTGGCGAGCGCCTGGGCAGCAAGTGCCTCCAGCGTCAGGGAGTTCACGATGACGCCTTCTTTCCTTGCGCGTCACGCCAAGCGATCAGCTCGTCGAGCTTGAACACCGTGACCTTCTGGCTCAGCTTGGTCGGCCGCGGGAAGTCCGGTCGTTCGTTGACCCAGCGCCACAGCGTGGTGTTACCGATGTTGCCGAGCAGGGCCCGCGCTTGTGGCGGCCGGATCATCCGCGACAGCCGAGAAGTCGAATTTTCCATATGAACACACTCCATTTATCCCGCGGCGCATCGAGCTGCTTGCGGTATGGAAAGGACTGTGCTTCTTCGGCTTCGGAGCCGATAGATGCGGCTGCCGGCAGACGCACTGCGCATTCCGGCAGGCGTCCCCGTCTGCCGGCAGACGACTATTTTCCTTCTCGAGCGGCGCTGCGAAGCCAGTCATAGACCGTCTTTTGCGCGCGCTCGGGACTAAGGCGGGTCCCGAACTCGCGAGCCTTGGCGACTGCCTGGTCTGCTAATGTGAACGATGCCTTGTGCATGCTCGGGAAGGCTCGTGCTCGGCACTCCGTCACGACCCACTCCTGAAGTCGACGCATGTCCTTGTGGCGCGCGTCAGTTCCGAGTTTCGAGAGGAGCTTCGACGCATCGCTCGACGACTCGACGAGGATGTCCTGAGCGGTCACCGTCAGTTCAGAGACGTATTTGTAGACCTCGCTCAATTGGCAAAGCGCCGAGACGAAAGACTGCTTTTCAAGGTCGTCGAGCAACGAGTCGATCGTGAGCAGCATTTCGACCGCGAGGCTCTGAACCTTCATTTTTGCGGTGCTGGACAACTCCTTCAAAAGGTAGGTCAGCCGATGATATTGCTCTCCGGCCATACAGCGAGCTTCGGAAATTGTCGAGACGATGTCTTCAAGCTCGGCATCGATGGGCTTCTGAGTGCCATCCCCGCAATCGGGCTCATAGTCCGCATGCCAGGGCAGCTCGAGAAGCCTGCCACATGCAAAATACGGCGACTCGATCGAGTAAATACCGCGGAAAAAAAGAACGGCGGAATCCGCCAGGCTGTCGATGTCGTAAAGCAGCTCCTGCTCTTTGCTATCCCACTTCACCGCGCCTAGTTCGGCCTCGGGGTTGCGCCGCAACAGATGCGCGGGAAATCGCCCCTGATCGTCGAGATGCTTAAAAATTTTCGGCATTGTGCTGCGTGTTAGAAAGCGCAAATTTCAGGCGCAAGACTTGGGACTTTTCAAATTCAAAAATTGGCAGTAAGTTTCTCGGTACTCACGGCACTGATGATGGAGGCCTGATCACCCCTTGAAACTTTGCAACACTGCCCACTGCCGCTGAAGCTTCCGGCGGCACGTCCATGAAGCCTAATTCCTAGTGGGTCTCGCCAAGCCTGAGTTGGTCCCTGCGCGCCGCGCTAACTTCTGATTCGCCGACAGCGGCATTGAACTCAAGACGTCCGGCATAAGTAGCGGCGCGCCTACATGTACATCTCGCGAGCGTCATCCTGCCCCTTCGACTACTGATTCCGGTGCAGTCGAGACAGCAGCGCGACCCGGGTCTTGGCGAGCTTGCTGCCGCTGTTGCAACCGACGCGTACAGCAAACACAAAGCAATCTGGCTATCGTCGACCAGAGAACCGAGCGGGGCAGGCAGTGGTCGACCGTCCTACTTCCGACGTCGCCGCCGCAGAGGATGCAGCGATCCGTCTTCGTGAAAGCTGTCGCGCTCTCGTTGGAATCTTTTGGCCGCGCCTCGTCCATCAGGCCGCCTTCAGCTTCACGCCCTGGGCGAGCGCATCGAGAAAGTCGGCCCAGCGCTGCATCATGGCGATTCGCTCCGGCAAGAACGTCGTGCGGTTGTAGGCGCGGCCGAGTGGGTCTTTGACGGTGTGCGCAAGCTGTGCCTCGATGTATTCGACGCGCTCCTTCAGCACTTCGTCGAGGATCGTTCTAGCCATGGCTCGGAAACCGTGCGGCGTCATGGTTTCGTTGTCATAGCCCAAGGTCCTAAGTGCCATGCGCACGCCGTTTTCGCTCAGCGGTCGCCCCTCCCCGCGCTCGCCAGGAAACACGCAGCCGTCACCACCGCGGTGTCCAGTTAGCGGGTGCAGCTCGCGCAGCAGCTTGACTGCCTGCGTCGATAGGGGCACCAGGTGCGGTTGGCCGTTGAGCTTCTCCTTCAGCCCGCGCTTCATCCGCGCCGCTGGGATAGTCCACAGGCCGGCGTCGAGGTCGATCTCGCTCCAGGTGGCTGCGCGGACCTCGCCGGGCCGCTGGAAGGTGAGCGCCGAAAACTGCAGCGCGGTGCGCACCACCGGCGAGCCGCGATACCCACGCATGTTGCGCACGAGCTCGGCGACCTGCACAGGATCGGTGATCGCGGCGTGATGGCCGCTCGCCGCGGTCTGGAGCGTTCCCTGAAGATCGGCGGCGGCATTGCGCGTGGCCCGGTCCGTCGAGATCGCGTATCGGAATACCTGGCCGCAAATTTCCCTGAGGCGGTGTGCCGTCTCGATCGCAAGTCTTTCCTCGACGCGCCGCAGCACCACGAGCAACTCGGGCGGATCGATCTCCCGAATGGGTCTTTTGCCGATCCACGGGAACACATCTTTCTCCAGTCGGGCGATCGTGGTGCTCGCATGAGATTCCGCCCAACCGGTCGCCTTCATCGTGTGCCACTCGCGGGCGACGCCCTCGAAATTGGCCTCCGTAGAGATCGAGCTGCGAGCCTTGCCGAGCTTTCTCGCTGCCGAAGGATCGGTGCCGGCCTTGAGCAGAGCACGAGCCTTGTCGCGCTCGTTGCGGGCTTCGGCGAGGCTCACTTCCGGGTAGGTGCCGAGGGCGAGTCGCTTCTCCTTGCCCCCAAATCGGTATTTCCACCGCCACCACTTGCCCCCTGCCGGTGAAATCTCGACGTAAAGCCCAAGCGCATCGGCCAGGCGGCGCGCTTTCTCGATGGGCTTGGCTTGCCTGACGGCGGTGTCGGTAAGTGACATGGGGCATCTTCGAGAGGACTGGTGCCCCATTATGAATGATGCCCCCTGACTTGCCCCCATTTTGTCTGGGCTGGTGCGAAATGGAACGGCACCAACTCGGCAGGAAAAAATCCTAAGTTATTGATTTCCTTCGGAATTTCATGTGCTACGGTACAGTCCGGTACGTATATATGGTGGAGCTGGGGGGATTTGAACCCCCGTCCGCAAGCCTTCATCGCGCAGATCTACATGTTTAGCGATCTGATTTAAGTCTCGCCACCGATGTCGCGCAGTCGCACGCTACACCGGCCGCCAGCACCCTATTTTCTTGCCCCAACCCAAGGTACCCGGATCGGAGCCAGCCCATGTAATTATCTTTGCAGCCGGGAGGCTCTAGATTGCTCTAAAGCCCCCTTGCCCAGCCCATCGGCCTGCTGTTGCAAAGCTCACCGGCAATTAAGCGGCGAGTGCGAAACGTTCGTCGTTTGCAGTTAGTTTGTTTGAATCTGTTTTACGAGCGCATTCAGCTCGACATGCACCACTGCGATTCCGAACCCACGTCGAAACCAGTGCAGCCCCAAGTATTGTATTTTAGGCCTTATTCGCCCGCTGCAAGAGCGCCAGGAGCGCCATTGGAAAAGAGATGGTGGCATCGGCCTGCCAAAGCGTCACGTCAGCTTGCGCGCCCATATAACCGTACGTCGCCGCTACCGTCCACATTCCCGCAGCGCGGCCTGCGACGATGTCGCGCTCATCGTCGCCCACATACACGCATGCAGCCGGGTCTACCCCCAATCGACGGGCCGCTTCGAACAATGGCTCCGGATGCGGCTTGGAGAACGGCGTGGTGTCACCGCTGACGACAGCACCCGCAGTTGCGAACAATGGCATCGCGCCGGTGAGAGGACCGGTAAAGCGCGCCGACTTGTTGGTCACGACGCCCCAGGGAACGCCTCCAAATGTCAGCGCTGCGATGAGCTCGGGCACCCCGTCGAAAGCCAGCGTGTTCCTCAGCATCCGGTTTTCGTACTTGACGAAAAACTCTTCCCTCAAGGTAAGAAACTCCATCGCGTCCGGTGTGATGTCGAAGGCCACACCGAGCATGCCGCGGGCACCGGCGCCCGCCATTGGGCGGTATCGCTCCAATGGGATCGATGCCATGCCGCGGTCGGTGCGCATCTCATCAGCGGCAGCACCGAGATCAGGCGCGCTGTCGATCAACGTGCCGTCCAGGTCGAACAAAACGGCCTGGATATCGCTGGTCAACATCAGGCTGCAACCGCCAACGGCTTTTGCGTAGCGAACATGTAGTTCACGCTTGTGTCGGCGCTGAGCCAATAGCGACGGGTCAGCGGGTTGTGTTCCATGCCGCGCGTCTGCCGGAGATCCAACCCGGCCGCCCTGCAATGTGCCGCCAACTCGCTGGGGCGGATCATCTTCTGGTACTCGTGCGTGCCGCGGGGAAGCAAACCCAGCAAATATTCGGCTCCTACGATGGCGAACAGGAAAGACTTCGGACTGCGGTTGATCGTAGAGAAAAAGACCCAGCCGCCCGGCTTTACCAAGTTGGCGCAGGCTTGCACGACCGAGCCGGGTTCAGGCACATGCTCCAGCATTTCCATGCACGTCACGACATCGAAGGCGCCCGGCTGTTCTGCCGCGAGCGCCTCGGCGCTGACTTCCCGGTACTGGACGCTTCGGGTACCGGCTTCCAACGCATGCAATTGGGCGACTTTGAGTGCCTTTTCGGCAAGATCGACGCCAAGCACATCCGCCCCTTTGCGGGCCATCGAGTCGGCAAGAATTCCACCTCCACAGCCGACATCCAGGACTCGCTTGCCGCCAACGGGCACGATTGCATCGATCCATTCGAGTCGCAATGGATTGATTTCGTGAAGCGGTTTGAATTCGCTCTCCAAATCCCACCAACGGTGCGCGAGCTCCGAGAATTTGGCGAGTTCGGCGGGATCGGCATTCACTGTTTCGGTCATAACCAGATTATGAAGCGGCACAAACGTGTGGCCGTCAGGCATAAAAAAAACCCCGCCAAGGCGGGGTTCGTTTTCAGCCGATTCTTTCGAATCAGTTGGCGCGGGTACCGACCACTTCGATTTCCACGCGGCGGTTCTTGGCGCGACCTTCTTTGGTCTTGTTGTCAGCAACAGGTTGCGACTCGCCCTTGCCTTCGGTGTAAACGCGGTTGCGTTCGATACCTTGGGAGACCAGGAATGCCTTGACAGCTTCGGCGCGGCGAACCGACAGACGCTGGTTGTAAGGCACGGTGCCGATCGAGTCGGTGTGACCGACAGCGATGATCACTTCGAGATTGACGCCACGGATCTTGGAGACCAGGTCGGTCAGCTTGGCGCGACCTTCAGGCTTCAGGACCGACTTGTCGAAGTCGAAGAATGCATCAGCAGCGAAGGTAACCTTCGATGCGGCAACGGCCGGCGGAGCCGGAGCTGCGCCAGGCGCTGCGGGCACGACGCCAGCAACAGGAGGGGCAGCGGGGACGAGCGCGCCATCGCAACCCTCGGCAGCCGTTGCGGGCGTCCAGTTGGCATCGCGCCAGCAGAGTTCGTTGGTGCCGTTCTTCCACACCAGTTCGTTCGTGCTGTTTTGCCAGTTGTCGATCACGGCACCACCATCAGCAGCGGTAACACGCGTCTGCGCGCCGGCGGCCGTGGCGAGCGCAGCGACTGCAAACGTCATCGCCACTTTATTCAGTTTCTTCATGGTTCTCCTCTTGGGGAAAAAGCCGCAGCCGCGCTGCGAATCAAGGACGTTTTAAGTGACCACCACCCAAAACGTTGAGGCGATTGTGCCATAGGGTCTTTGGCAAACAGCTCGCTGGCGCCCTTGGAATCGTAGGACAGAGGCCGAATAGCCGCCTTGTGTTGCGGCGGTGCGACACCCCTTGAAGCGTAAAATTTCGCCTCCTTGCTGTCTGCGTGCCACCCATGACCTCGTTCGCCAAAGAAACCTTACCTATTAGTCTCGAAGAGGAGATGCGCCGCAGCTACCTGGATTACGCGATGAGCGTGATCGTCGGTCGCGCACTGCCCGATGCGCGCGACGGCCTCAAACCAGTGCATCGACGCGTGCTCTTCGCGATGCACGAACTCAACAACGACTGGAACCGGCCGTACAAGAAGTCGGCCCGTATCGTCGGCGACGTCATCGGCAAGTACCATCCGCATGGCGACCAGTCGGTCTACGACACCATCGTTCGCATGGCGCAGAACTTTTCGATGCGCCACATGCTGGTCGACGGCCAAGGTAATTTCGGATCGGTCGACGGCGATATGGCCGCGGCAATGCGATATACCGAAATTCGGCTCGCAAAAATTGCGCACGAAATGCTGGCCGATATCGACAAGGAAACGATCGATTTTCAGGACAATTACGATGGCTCCGAAAGAGAGCCTGCTGTTCTGCCGAGCAAGCTACCCAATTTGCTGGTCAATGGCGCCGGCGGAATTGCAGTGGGTATGGCCACCAACATCCCTCCGCATAACCTGAACGAAGTGGTCGACGCCTGCCTGCATTTGCTGCGCAATCCGACCGCCTCGATCGACGAACTGATGGAGATCATTCCGGGACCCGACTTCCCTACCGCCGGGATCATCTACGGCATCAACGGCATCAAGGACGGGTACCGCACCGGACGCGGCAAGGTCGTGATGCGCGCCCGCTGCCACTTCGAGGACATCGACCGCGGTCAGCGGCAGTCGATCATCGTCGACGAGCTGCCTTACCAAGTGAACAAGAAGACGCTTCAGGAGCGCATGGCCGAGCTGGTCCACGAGAAGAAGATCGAAGGCATCAGCCACATCCAGGACGAATCCGACAAGTCGGGCATGCGGCTGGTGATCGAGCTCAAGCGGGGTGAAGTGCCGGAGGTCGTGCTGAACAACCTCTACAAGCAGACCCAGCTACAGGACACTTTCGGGATCAACATGGTCGCGCTGATCGACGGTCAGCCCAAGCTGTGCAGCTTGAAGGATTTGATCGAGGTCTTCCTGACGCACCGCCGCGAAGTGGTAACGCGCCGCACCGTCTACACCTTGCGCAAAGCCCGCGAACGCGGCCATGTGCTGGAAGGCCTTGCCGTCGCACTCGCGAACATCGACGAATTTATTGCGATCATCCGCAATGCGCCAACGCCGCCGGTGGCCAAGTCCGAGCTGATGGCGCGCCCGTGGGACAGCAAGCTCGTGCGCGAAATGCTCACCCGCACACGCGCCGACGGCGGTGTGATCAACGCCGACGACTATCGGCCTGACGGGCTGGAGGCCGAGTTCGGCATAGGCGGCGACGGTCTGTACCGGCTGTCTGAAACGCAGGCCCAGGAAATCCTGCAAATGCGCCTGCAGCGCCTGACCGGCCTCGAGCAGGACAAGATCGTCTCCGAGTACAAAGAAGTGATGTCCGAGATTGACGACCTGCTCGACATTCTGGCCAAGCCAGAACGCGTTTCGACCATCATTGGCGACGAACTGGCGACCATCAAACAGGAATTCGGACAGACCAAGCTCGGCGCGCGCCGCAGCCAGATCGAGCACAGCGCTTTCGACCTGTCGACCGAAGACCTGATCACGCCCACCGACATGGTGGTTACGCTTTCGCACAGCGGCTATATAAAGAGCCAGCCTCTCGGCGAGTACCGGGCCCAGAAGCGTGGCGGCCGCGGCAAGCAGGCCACGGCGACGAAAGAGGACGACTGGATCGACCAGCTCTTCATCGCCAACACACACGACTACATCCTGTGCTTCTCGAACCGCGGCCGACTGTACTGGCTCAAGGTCTGGGAAGTCCCGGCAGGTTCACGCGGGTCGCGCGGACGACCGATCGTCAACATGTTCCCGCTGCAAGAAGGCGAAAAAATCAACGTCGTGCTGGCGCTGACCGGCGAAAAGCGCACCTTCCCTGCCGATCAATACGTCTTTATGTCGACCTCGATGGGAACGGTCAAGAAGACAACGCTCGACGAGTTCAGCAACCCGCGCAAGGCCGGCATCATTGCCGTCGACCTCGATCCGGGCGACTATCTGGTCGGCGCCGCACTGACAGACGGCAAGCACGACGTCATGCTTTTCTCAGACGGCGGCAAAGCGGTTCGCTTCGACGAAAACGACGTGCGCCCGATGGGCCGCAATGCACGCGGTGTGCGCGGCATGATGCTCGAAGACGGCCAGGGCGTTATCGCCATGTTGGTGGCGGAAGACGAGCAACAAAGCGTGCTGACGGCAACAGCGAATGGTTACGGAAAGCGCACAAGCATTACCGAATACACGCGTCATGGTCGCGGAACCAAAGGCATGATTGCGATTCAACAGAGCGAGCGCAACGGCAAGGTGGTTGCCGCCACTCTGGTGCACGCGGACGACGAAATCATGCTCATTACCGACAAGGGCGTGCTCGTTCGCACCCGTGTCGCCGAAATTCGCGAACTCGGTCGCGCGACGCAAGGCGTCACGCTGATCGGCCTCGATGAAGGCGCCAAACTCAGCGGTCTACAACGCATCGTCGAAAACGATGCCGTGGCCGAGCTCGAGCCCGGCACCGACGACACTTCCTCATCTTCAACGGAGAATCCCAGTGAATAAATTCAAACTTGCGCTGCTGACCACGGCGCTGGCCGCCAGTTCCATGGCCATGGCCCAGGACAAGGCGCCGCTCATTAAGCAGTTCATCGAGCTGCAACGCCCCGGAATCGAATCGCTTGCGCGCGGTTTGGTCGAACAGTCGAGTGCCCCAATCGCTCAGGCCGGTTCCGCTTACCTTCAAACTCAGGTGCCCGCCGACAAGCGCGAGGCTGCCGCAAAGGCTGCCGATGCCGAGCTCAAAAAGTATTTCGACGAGTCGTACCCCATCGTGCGCGACAAGGCCGTCGCACTCGCCCCTGACGCGCTCGGCCCCCTCATGGACCAGAGTTTTACCGCCGACGAGCTGAAGCAACTGGTCGCCTGGATCAGCTCGCCGTTGAGCAAGAAGTACCAGGAACTGAATCCGAAGATGCAGACCGCGCTGACCGAAAAGCTGGTTGCAGAAACGCGTTCGACCATCGAGCCGAAGATGAAGACGCTCGACGAGAACGTCGCCAAGGCTCTGGGTGCTCCGGTCGGAGGCGCTGCACCGGCCGCCAGCCGCCCTGCGCCACCCGCCAAAGCGCCTGCCAAGAAGTAATCAGGACCCGCTCGATAGCGATGACGCGCCCCTATAACTTCTCCGCGGGTCCGGCCGCGATGCCGGAGACGGTGCTCCAGCGCGCCGCCGAAGAAATGCTCGATTGGCACGGCAGTGGCATGGGCGTGATGGAGATGAGCCATCGCGGCAAGGAGTTTGGTTTGATCGCGATGCAGGCGGAGGCGGACTTCCGCACGCTGCTCGCGGTGCCCTCCAACTTCCACGTCCTATTCATGCAAGGTGGCGGTTTGGGTGAAAACGCGATCGTTCCTCTGAACCTTTCGCGTGGTACGACGGCCGACTTCGTGGTTACTGGCAGTTGGAGCGTGAAGTCGCACAAAGAGGCGCAGCGCTACTGCAATGCGAACATCGCTGCCAGCAACGCCGCGGACGGCCACACGCGACTTCCCGAGCCATCGACCTGGAAGCTCACAAGCGACACTTCGTACGTGCACGTGTGCACCAACGAAACGATCAATGGCGTCGAGTTTCAGGAATTGCCCGACTTGGCGGCACTCGGTTGCAAGGCGCCGCTCGTCATCGACTTTTCATCGCACGTCGCGTCGCGCAGCGTCGACTGGAGTCGCGTCGGCCTCGCGTTTGGCGGTGCGCAAAAGAACCTCGGTCCGGCCGGCCTGACGATCGTCGTGGTGCGCGATGACTTGCTCGATCGCGCGCTGAATATCTGCCCGAGCGCATTCAACTACAAGACGGTTGCCGACAACCATTCGATGTACAACACGCCACCGACCTGGGGCATCTATGTCGCGGGGCTCACGTTTCAATGGCTGCTGCATCAAACCGAGGGCGAGTTGTCGGGCGTTGCAGCGATGGAGCAACGTAACGCTACCAAAGCCAGCTTGCTCTATAACTTTGTCGACGGCTCGGCGTTCTACGACAACAAGGTCGACGCGAGCTGCCGTTCGCGCATGAATGTGCCTTTCTTCCTGCGCGACGAAAACCGCAACGAGGCGTTCCTGGCAGGCGCTCGCGACGCCGGATTGCTGCAGTTGAAGGGCCACAAATCGGTCGGCGGAATGCGCGCCAGTATCTACAACGCCATGCCGCTCGCGGGCGTGCAGGCGCTGGTGGGCTACATGCGAGAATTCGAGCGAACGCACGCCTGATTCAGCTGCGAATTCGATTTGATGACCGCCTCTGCTCCACCGTCCGACCCCTCCGTTCCCAATTCCGAAAGCCTTTTGGGGCTGCGCGTGCAGATCGATTCGCTCGATCAGCAACTGCTCGAACTGCTAAACCAGCGTGCACACGTCGCCGAACAGGTGGGTGAGATCAAGAAACGCGAGGGCACGCCATTCTTCAGACCCGATCGCGTCGCGCAAGTCATCGAAAAGATGCAGCACACCAATGCGGGTCCGCTGAAGGATTTGCATGTGGCGGCGATCTGGCGCGAAATCATGTCGGCGTGTCTGGCGCTCGAATCGCCCCAACGCGTTGCCGTGCTGGGGCCGGAAGGCACGTTCTGCGAACAGGCTGCCATCGAATACTTCGGCGGCGCAGCCGACCTCGTTTACTGCGCGAGCTTCGATGAGGTCTTTCATGCGACTGCTGCGGGCAGCGCGCAATACGGCGTTGTCGGGGTTGAAAATTCGACCGAGGGCGTCGTTACGCGGTCGCTCGATCTGTTCTTGCATTCGCCCGCTCATGTAGTGGGCGAAGTAAGCCTGCTGATCCGCCACAACCTGCTGCGCACGACCAATGTGCTGGACGACATCGAGGTCGTGCTGGCGCACCCGCAAGCGCTGGCGCAGTGCCAGACATGGCTTTCCAAGCATTTGCCAAATGCCGAGCGTCGCGCGGTGTCCAGCAACGCTGAAGGTGCCCGGCTGGCGTCAACGAATCCGGCCTGGGCTGCTCTCGCGAGCGAGCGCGCGGCGACGCGGTTCGGCTTGCACATCATCGCCCATGCTATTCAGGACGACGCCTACAACCGCACGCGCTTCGCCATCATCTGCCTGCCCGAAACGCTGGCGACACCGCCCATCTCGGGGCGCGACTGCACGAGCCTCGTGGTGTCCGTCACCAACCGTCCTGGCGCGCTGCACGACCTGCTCGTGCCGCTGAAGACCCACGGTGTTTCGATGACCCGATTCGAGTCGCGCCCTGCGCGCACGGGCCAGTGGGAGTATTACTTCTACATCGACCTTGACGGTCATCCGCTGCAACCCAATGTCGCCGCCGCACTTGCCGAACTGCGCACCACGTGCGCGTTCTACAAAATGCTGGGCGCCTACCCTGTGAACGCCTGACGCCGCAATGTTCGAGCAACTCGGTTTGATCGGCTGCGGACTCATGGGCGGCTCGTTTGCGCTGGCGTTGAAACGCGCCAAGCTGGTAAAGCGCGTGGTCGGCTACAGCAAGTCACCGTCAACCACGGAGCGTGCCAAACAACTCGGCGTCATCGACGTTGCAGCGCCCTCCGCGCTGCTCGCCGTATCGGGTGCTGATCTGGTGCTGATCGCGGTGCCCGTCGCTGCATCCGAGGCCACTTTCAAAGCGATCCGTCATGGCCTCTCGCCCGACACGCTGATCATGGACGTCGGCTCCACCAAAGGCGACGTGATCGAGGCGGCGCGGCGCGGGTTGCAAGACCAGTTTTCGAGCTTCGTTCCAGCGCATCCGATCACCGGCAAGGAAGTGGCCGGCATCGAGCATGCCGACGCGGGGCTCTACGCTGGTCGGCAGGTCGTGCTCACGCCAGTGAAGACAACGCTCCGCTCGAAAGTTCAGTGCGCGTCTCAGGTATGGACCGACATCGGCGCGCACGTCGTCACGATGACCCACCAGGATCATGATTTGGCTCTCGCCGCGGTCAGCCACTTGCCGCATCTGGTCGCTTTCGCTTTTACCAACGCAATTGCGGCGCACCCGCACGGCGCGCGCTTCATGGCGCTGGCAGGGCCGGGTTTTCGCGACTTTTCGCGCATCGCCGCCAGCGACCCTGCCGTGTGGCGCGACATCTTGCTGGCCAACCGCGAGCAGGTGCTGTTGCAGTCGCAGGCCTTCCGAAAGCAGCTGACGCAATTCGAGGCGCTGATTGCTTCGGGCGATTCTCAGGCGCTGGAAAACGCGATCGCCGAGGCAAGCCGAACGCGGGCGCAGTGGCAGCCGTCCGGCTCCTCTTCCGGCAACTGACGCCCGATGTTTTCGACGCCATTTCTCGACCTGCCCCCGCTGGTCGCAGCGGCAGGCACGGTGCAACTGCCCGGCTCCAAGAGCATCTCGAACCGGGTGTTGCTGCTGGCCGCGCTCGCGAGCGGCACGACGACGGTGCACGACCTGCTCGATTCCGACGACACGCGCGTGATGCTGGACGCCCTGGTCCAACTCGGGTGCGGTGTGCAGCACGACGGCGGCACCACGCGCATCGAAGGGTTGGGCGGTCAACTCGGCGTCGCTTCGGCGGCCCTCTTTCTCGGCAATGCCGGCACCGCCATGCGGCCGTTGACCGCCGCGTTGGCGCTGCTCGGCGGCGAGTTCGAACTGAGCGGCGTGCCACGCATGCACGAGCGACCGATCGGCGATCTGGTCGACGCGCTCACGCAGTTCGGTTGCCGCATCGATTACCTCGGCAACCCGGGCTACCCGCCGCTGCGGATTCATCCAGTCGACCACGTCGCGCTGGCGCTCGACACGCCGATCCGCGTGCGCGGTGATGTGTCGAGTCAGTTTCTGACGGCCCTGCTCCTGGCGCTGCCGCTGGCCGCGACGCGCGACATAGTGATCGAGGTCATGGGCGAACTGATTTCCAAGCCTTACATCGAAATCACGCTCAATTTGCTTGCGCGCTTCGGCATCTGTGTGCGCCGCGATGGCTGGGAACGTTTCACGATTCCTGCCGGCAGCTGCTATCGCTCGCCAGGCGACATTCATGTCGAGGCCGATGCTTCGTCTGCCAGTTACTTCATTGCTCTGGGTGCGATCGCGACCGGAGGCGCGAAAGCCGCGGATGGCCCGAGCAGCGCAGTGGCCTCGCTCCGCATCGAAGGGGTCGGTGCCGACTCCATCCAGGGCGACATCCGCTTCGTCGAAGCCGCGCGGCAAATGGGCGCCGACATCACGAGCGGCGCCAACTGGCTCGAAGTGCGGCGCGGCGCCTGGCCGCTGAAGGCAATCGACCTCGACGCCAATCACATCCCCGATGCCGCCATGACGCTGGCCGTGATGGCGCTCTACGCCGACGGCCCGAGCACGCTGCGCAACATCGCCAGTTGGCGCGTGAAGGAAACCGATCGTATCGACGCGATGGCGAACGAACTGCACAAGTTGGGCGCCACCGTAGAGGCCGGACCGGACTTCATTCGCGTACATCCCTTGCCAACGGGCGGATGGCACGCCGCCAGCATCCACACGTATGACGATCACCGCGTCGCCATGTGCTTTTCGCTAGCCGCGTTCAATCCGGATCGAATCGGGGTTCGTATCCTCGATCCACATTGCGTAGCAAAGACCTTTCCCGACTACTTCGAAACGCTGTTTTCGGTGGTCGAGCCTGCATCTGTGCCGGTCATCTGCATCGATGGCCCGACCGCTTCGGGCAAAGGCACGCTGGCGGTCGAAGTTGCGTATCGGCTCGGCTACCACTACCTTGATTCCGGCTCACTCTATCGCGTGACCGGCCTCGCGATGCGACGCCAAGGCTTCATGCCCGAGCCACAGCACGAAGCGCAAATCGCAGACATGGCGCGCTCGCTGCCGCTGCGTTTCGTCGAAGGCAAGGTCATGCTCGCCGACGAAGACGTGACCGACGCGATTCGCAGCGAAGCCGCCGGTATGGACGCGTCGCGCGTGTCTGCATTGCCGGCCGTGCGCGAGGCCTTGTCCGCCCTGCAAAAGAGCTTTCAGCGGTTGCCCGGACTGGTGGCCGACGGGCGCGACATGGGCACCGTCATCTTCCCCGATGCGCCGCTCAAGGTTTACCTCACGGCCAGCGCCGCCCACCGCGCCGAGCGCAGGTATAAGCAGTTGATTTCAAAGGGTATTTCGACTACACTCGACAGTCTTCGCGCTGACTTGGAGGCACGCGACGCAAGGGACTCATCCCGCAGCGTTGCGCCTCTCAAACCCGCGCAAGATGCCCGCCGCTTGGACAACTCCAGCCTTTCGATCGAACAGTCGGTCGTCCAGGTGTTGGCTTGGTGGCAGCAAACACAGCCCTTCAAGGAAGCTTGACCGGCTGCGTGGTTCCAGCCGGTCCCTGCCGCGCGACAAGCGCACCGGCCTGCTGGTTTTTTTAACTCAACCCGGGCTACTTGCCCACAACCGCCGTCTACAGAACTTACGCAGCCGCACGCAATTTCGCACTGGCGCCTGCTCACCCTGCCTGACGGAAGGAACCATAAATGTCTGAATCTTTTGCTGAACTGTTCGAAGAATCGCTGAAGCGTTCCGAGATGCGTACTGGCGAGGTCATCACGGCCGAAGTCATCCGCGTCGAACACAACCACGTCGTCGTTAACGCCGGGCTCAAGTCCGAAGCGTACGTGCCGATCGAGGAGTTCAAGAACGACAAGGGCGAGCTCGAAGTGCAGGCCGGCGACTTCGTTTCCGTTGCCATCGGCAGCGTCGAAAACGGCTACGGCGACACTATCCTGTCGCGTGACACCGCCAAGCGTCTCGCTTCATGGCTGGCGCTTGAAAAAGCCCTGGAATCGGGCGACTTCGTCACCGGCACCACCAGCGGCAAGGTCAAGGGCGGCCTGACCGTTCTGGTCAACGGCATCCGCGCATTCCTGCCGGGCTCGCTGATCGACACGCGTCCTATCAAAGACCTGACCCCGTACGAAAACAAGACCCTCGAATTCAAGGTCATCAAGCTCGATCGCAAGCGCAACAACGTGGTCTTGTCGCGTCGCGCCGTGGTCGAAGCCAGCATGGGCGAAGAACGCGCCAAGCTGATGGAAACATTGAAGGAAGGCGCAGTCGTGCGCGGTGTCGTCAAGAACATCACCGAATACGGTGCGTTCGTCGACCTCGGCGGTATCGACGGCCTGCTGCATATTACCGACATGGCATGGCGTCGTGTTCGCCACCCGAGCGAAGTCGTCCAGGCCGGCCAGGAAATCACCGCCAAGATCCTCAAGTTCGACACCGAAAAGAACCGTGTCTCACTGGGTCTGAAGCAAATGGGCGACGACCCATGGATGGGCGTTTCGCGCCGCTACCCTCAATCGACCCGCCTGTTCGGCAAGGTCACGAACATTGCCGACTACGGCGCGTTCGTCGAACTCGAACCCGGCATCGAAGGCCTGGTGCACGTCTCCGAAATGGACTGGACCAACAAGAACATCGCTCCGAACAAGATCGTCTCCCTGGGCGATGAAGTCGAAGTCATGGTCCTGGAAATCGACGAAGACAAGCGCCGGATCAGCCTGGGCATGAAGCAGTGCAAGGCCAATCCGTGGCAAGAGTTCGCGCAAAACACGAAGCGTGGCGACCGCGTCAAGGGCCCGATCAAGTCGATCACCGACTTCGGCGTGTTCGTTGGCCTGGCAGCAGGCATCGACGGCCTGGTTCACCTCTCCGACCTCTCGTGGAACGAAACCGGCGAAGCCGCTGTTCGCAACTACAAAAAGGGCCAGGAAGTCGAAGCGCTCGTGTTGGCAGTCGATGTCGACCGCGAACGCATCAGCCTCGGCATCAAGCAGCTCGACAGCGATCCGTTCACCACCTTCACGACCGTGAACGACAAGGGCCAGATCGTCACCGGCAAGGTCAAGACCGTCGACGCCAAGGGCGCTGAGATCGACCTCGGCGAAGACATCCTCGGCTACCTTCGCGCCAGCGAAATCTCCCGCGACCGCGTGGAAGATGCTCGCAACGTGCTGAAGGAAGGCGACGAAGTCACTGCTGTCGTGTTGAACGTGGACCGCAAGACCCGCAACATCCAGCTGTCGATCAAGCAGAAGGACATGGTCGACGAACAAGGCGCCATGGCCAACCTGAGCCAGCAGTCGGCACGCGAAAACGCGGGCACCACCAGCCTGGGCGCCCTGTTGCGCGCCAAGCTTGACAACAACGACAGCAAGTAAGCTGCGTCCGCAAGACAGAGCCGGCCAGGTGGCCGCTCTGTCTTTTTTTTCGCCTTCGTTTTTCTTGCGGCCTATGACACGCTCTGACCTCGTCGAAGAACTTGCAGCCCGATTCGCGCAACTGACACATCGCGATGCCGAATACGCGGTCAAGACGATTCTCGACGCCATGAGCGAAGCGCTCGTGCGCGGGCATCGCATCGAGATTCGCGGCTTCGGCAGCTTCTCGGTCAATCGGCGACCGCCGCGCATCGGACGCAATCCACGCTCGGGCGAGAGCGTGCAGATCCCCGAAAAGCGGGTGCCGCATTTCAAACCGGGCAAGGCACTGCGCGAAGCGGTAGATGCTCGCACCGCCGAGCTCGACGCCGCGAGCCGCAACGCCTGATGGCAAAATCGTCGCGCCAACGGGGATGCGCATGAAATACCTCCTGTGGCTGCTCAAGGCAGCCATTTTTTTTACCCTCTTCGCCTTTGCGCTGAACAACCAGCAAGACGCGACGGTCTATTTCTTCTTCGGTACCTTCTGGCGCGCACCGCTCGTGCTGGTCGTGCTGGCCGCATTCACGGGTGGCCTGGTGGTCGGCGCCCTCGGCATGCTGCCTGGCTGGTGGAAGCACCGCGTCGCCGCAACCCGAATCCCGGAGACGCTCCCCGTCGCAACGGCAGCCCCGGCGGCTAACGTGGAACTGCCTGTGGCACGACAACATGGACTTTGACTTCAGCTGGCTATTGCTCGGCTTGCCGATCGCTTTCGTTCTCGGCTGGCTGGCATCGCGCTTCGACCTGCGACAGTTGAAGCTCGAGAACCGTCAGGCACCCAAGGCCTACTTTCGCGGCCTTAACTTTCTGCTGAACGAACAGCAGGACCAGGCCATCGACGCCTTCATCGAAGCCGTGCAGAACGACCCCGATACGCAGGAACTGCACTTCGCGCTCGGCAACCTTTTTCGACGGCGCGGCGAGTACCAGCGCGCTGTGCGGGTACATGAACATCTGCTCGGACGCGGCGACCTGAGCCGCGCTGACCGCGACCGCGCGCAGCACGCATTGGCGCAAGACTTCCTGCGCGCCGGCCTGCTCGATCGCGCAGAAGCCGCACTGCAAAAGCTCGAAGGCACACGCTATGAGAACGAGGCCCGTTTGTCGTTGTTGGCAATCTACGAGCGCTCGCGCGAATGGGCGCAAGCGGCCGAGGTCGCGCAAAAACTCGATGACTCGGACCAGGCCAGCTACGGCACGCGCCGCGCCCATCATCTGTGCGAGCAAGCCGCCGAGCAGACCGCAGCGGGCGACCTTTCTGCTGCAGCGCAGTTGCTCGCTCAAGCGACCGCTCTGGCGCCGCAAGCCCCACGGCCGGCCATCGACACGGCCAACCTTCAACTGCGCAATGGCGAGTCGGCAGCGGCCTTCGAAACATTGATGGCCCTGTCGGAAGCTGCGCCGCTGGCGTTGCCGCTCTTCGCCGCGTCGTTGCAGCAGGCTGCCGTAGCGTCACAGCGTGCCGGAGAAGCGCTCGCGTTGCTGCAGCGCCGTTATGCCGCGTCACCATCGATCGACGTGCTCGAGGCCGTCATCGCGCTGGGCGGCACGCCGATCCTGCCGGACGATCTCACCTCAGCCGAAGCACCGACGCCACGAGACGGCTACATCGCGCATTTGACCCATCAGCCCTCGCTTGTGGCCGCATCGCGCTGGCTCGCGGGAGAAACGCTGACCCACGAACAGTTTCATCCGCAGGTTCAACGTGCGCTTGACCAGGCCACACGGCCACTGATGCGCTACCGGTGTGCCGCTTGCGGCTTCGAGGCGCACCAGTATTTTTGGCACTGCCCGGGCTGCCAGGCATGGGACAGCTACCCGCCGCGACGTGTCGAAGAACTGTGAGTAAGAGCCAACAGAACGCTGAGCCTCACCCCAAGATTTGATGAGTTTTTGCGGCGTGGGTATTGAGACATTTGATTGGGAAATCCCGGTCAACGCCCGTTGTCGCGACTCCGTTGAAACGAAGCCGGCGCGTCTTGCGCCGTGCTTTCACATCAATAAATCAGGGAGTAGTAATCATGTTCAAGAAATTTGCAGCGGCTCTGGCCGCCATGGTGTTCGCAGTCGCTTCGTTCGCCGCAGTCGATGCCAATAAGGGTACGGCCGCAGAACTCGATGGCCTCAAAGGTGTCGGCCCCGCGATGTCGAAGCGCATCATCGATGCGCGCACCACCAGCCAGTTCAAAGACTGGCCCGACCTCATGAGCCGCGTCAAGGGCGTCAAATCCAAGACGGCAACCAAGCTTTCCAACGAAGGCTTGACCATCAACGGTGAAGCTTTCAAGGGAGCAGTCGATGCAGCACCGGCGAAGTCGGCTAAGAGCGCAAAGGTCGCCGTCAAGGAAGACGCCAAGCCGAAGGTCGCCGCCAAGCCGTGATCAGATCACGTGCTGCGATTTCAAGACGAAGTCAGCAGCAAAGAAAAAGCCGCCTTCGGGCGGTTTTTTTGCGTCTGCGTCGTCTGCGTGCTCACGTCGGTGCCGGTGCCGGTGCAATGACGGCATCGGCATGATCGTCCGGCCCTGCGCCGTCATGCTGCAGAACACGACCGGCAAGGACAGCAACGTGATCGCCAAGGCGGCCATTCCGTTCTTCTTTTGTTTGGTAGTCTGCATCGCGCTCATGACGATTTTCCCGAGTATCGTGACCCTCCGTCCCCACCTGATGATGGGCGTAGAAAAGTAACCAAACCATGTTCCTGCAAGGCCTCGCCATCTGCATTGCCGCGTGCGTCGGCGCTTTGTTGCGGTGGGGCGTGCAGCTCTGGCTCAACCCCGGCGGCACCTTGCCGTGGGGCACGCTGGCAGTCAATCTGGTCGGCGGCTTCCTGATCGGAATCTGCATCGCGGCCTTCGACGCCTTTCCCGATATCGACCCTGCCTGGCGCTTGATGGCGATCACCGGCTTTCTCGGCACGCTGACCACGTTTTCCAGCTTCTCCGCCGAAGTGGTCGGCATGCTGCTGCAGGGTCGCGCTGGCCTGGCGCTCGGAACCGTCGCGCTGCATCTCGGCGGCTCGCTCTGCCTGACCTGGCTCGGCTTTCGCGCGGCCCAATCCGTGCTTGCGTGAGTCGGGAAGTGCCTGTGACAGCGCCCCCATCCAACGCATACCAAATGCCAAAGTAATACTTCTTCAATAAGGTCCGCCGTCAATTCCCTGCCTTCATCGTCATGGGGCTGCTGATCGTGCTTGCGACGCCGTTCGTGCCGTTGAAGATGGCGACCGACTGGCAGCCAGATGCCAACCTCGAGGCCGGTCGGCAAAGCCCGAAAAACTAGCGCAGTTCGCAAGGCTCGTCCAACAAGGCGGTCGATAGAATCATTCTCGATGCCCCTGGTTTTCCTCGTCGTCCTCCCCTTCGTTGCCAGTCTGCTGGCGGCGCTGCTGCCGTCCAATGCGCGCAATCGGGAGTCGACTCTGGCAGGGCTTGTCGCGTTGGGCTGTGCGATTCAAACGGCCTGGTTTTTCCCGCGACTGGCCAACGGCAACGTGCTGCGGCAAGAGATCGAATGGTTGCCCGAACTGGGCCTCAATCTCGTGTTTCGCATGGATGGCTTCGCATGGCTGTTCTGCATGCTGGTGCTGGGCATCGGCGCGCTGGTGGTGCTCTACGCGCGCTACTACATGTCGGCGTCGGACCCGGTGCCACGCTTCTTCTCGTTCTTCCTCGCATTCATGGGCGCGATGATGGGCGTGGTGCTCTCGGGCAACCTGATGCAGATGGTGTTTTTCTGGGAGCTCACCAGCCTCTTCTCGTTCCTGCTCATCGGCTACTGGCACCACCGGCGCGACGCCCGACGAGGCGCTCGCATGGCGCTCACCGTGACAGGTGCCGGCGGGCTCTGCCTGTTGGCCGGCGTGCTGGTGCTGGGCCGCATCGTTGGCAGCTACGACCTCGATGTCATACTCGCTTCGGGCCAATTGATCCGCAGCGACACGCTCTACCCGGTCGTGCTGGTGCTGGTGCTGCTCGGCGCCTTCACCAAGAGCGCGCAGTTTCCGTTTCACTTCTGGCTGCCGCGCGCCATGGCGGCGCCGACCCCCGTGTCGGCTTACCTGCATTCGGCCACGATGGTGAAGCTCGGCGTGTTCCTGATGGCCCGGCTGTGGCCGGTCCTGTCGGGCACTGAAGAATGGTTCTGGCTGGTCGGTGGCGCGGGCGCCATCACGCTGCTGCTCGGTGGCTTCATCGCGATGTTCCAGCGCGACCTGAAGGCGCTGCTCGCTTACTCGACCATCTCGCACCTCGGCCTCATCACGCTGCTGCTCGGGCTCAACAGCCCACTGGCTGCGGTGGCAGCCGTCTTCCACATCATGAATCACGCGACCTTCAAAGCGTCGCTGTTCATGGCCGCCGGCATCATCGACCACGAGAGCGGCACGCGGGATATCCGCAAGCTGAGCGGGCTGCTCAAGCTGATGCCGATCACCGGCACGCTGGCGATCATCGCGAGCGCATCAATGGCCGGCGTGCCGCTGCTCAACGGCTTTTTATCGAAGGAAATGTTCTTCGCAGAAACCGTGTTTATTCAATCGACCCCGTTGATCAACTGGGGCCTGCCGATTCTGGCGACGCTCGCGGGCATCTTCAGCGTGACCTATTCGGCGCGCTTCGTGTTCGACGTGTTCTTCGGCCCGACCTGCGCGTCGCCCGACGTGCCACGTACGCCGCACGAGCCGCCGCACTGGATGCGGGTGCCTGTCGAACTGCTGGTGTTGCTTTGTCTGGTCGTCGGCGTCGCGCCCGCCTGGTCGATCGGCGCGCTGCTGGCGACTGCGGCCGCGCCGGTGGTCGGTGGCGAACTGCCCAAATACAGCCTGGCGGTGTGGCACGGTTTCAATCTGCCGCTGATGATGAGCTTCGTCGCGCTGGTCGGTGGTGCGGCGTTGTACCTGCTGCAGCGCAAGCGCCGCGCGGCGGGCGCCCTGGAGCAAACACCGTTGCTGCATCGGTTCGATGGCCAGCGCATGTTCGAGCATGCGCTCGCACAGTTGAGCGAGGCAGGCCGCCGCAGTCGGCGTCTGCTCGGCACGCGCCGGCTGCAGTCGCAACTGCTGCTGCTCATCGGCTTCGCTGTCGTTGCCGCAGGCGCTGCGCTCTGGCAAACGCCGGCGGTACGCGGTGGCCGCGAGTTGCTGCCGTTCTCCCCGATGTTCGCCATGACCTGGCTCATCGGCATCGTGTGCGCGCTGGGCGCAGCGTGGCAGGCCAAGTTCCACCGCCTCGCCGCGCTCATGCTGGCGTCGGGCGCCGGGCTGGTCTGCTGCATCACTTTCATCTGGTTCTCCGCGCCCGACCTGGCGCTGACGCAACTGGTTGTCGAGGCCGTCACCACCGTGCTGATGCTGCTCGGCCTGCGCTGGCTGCCGATGCGCAAAGAGGCAACGCAGCCGGCCCGCACACAGCTGCGGCAATGGAGTCGCCGCGGTCGCGACGTGCTGCTTGCGACAGCGGCGGGCGCGGGTATGGCGTCGCTCGCGTGGCTCTTCATGACGCGGCCGTTTCCGCGCAGCATCTCGCCCTTCTTTCTTGAACATGCACAGACCGAAGGCGGCGGCACCAATGTCGTCAACGTGATGTTGGTCGACTTCCGCGGCTTCGATACCTTCGGCGAGATCACCGTGCTCGGCGTGGTCGCACTCACGATCTACGCACTGCTGCGCCGCTTTCGGCCGGCGCCCGAATCGATGGCCTTGCCGGCGCAACAACGCGCGCAGGACGACGGCAGCAGCGACCTGCTCAACCCGCGGCTCGCCAAAGACACGGCCGTCGGCTACCTGATGGTACCGGCCGTGCTGGTGCGCCTGCTGCTGCCGCTGGCGGTTCTGGTGTCCATTTACTTCTTCATGCGTGGTCACAACGCGCCGGGCGGCGGCTTTGTCGCCGGGCTGGTGATGTCGGTCGCGCTGCTGCTGCAGTTCATCGTGTCGGGCACCGAATGGGTCGAGGAGCACTTGCGCATCTATCCTCGGCGCTGGATCGCTATCGGCCTGTTGCTGGCGCTGGTGACCGGCGGTGGGTCGGTGGTGCTTGGCTATCCGTTCATGACGACGCACACCGCGCACCTGCATCTGCCCCTGCTGGGCGAAGTGCACGTGCCGAGCGCGCTCTTCTTCGACATCGGCGTGTTCGCACTGGTGCTCGGCGCCACCATGCTGATCCTGACGGCGCTCGCGCACCAATCGGTGCGCAGCCACCGCTGGGCCGAAGAGCAGGACGAGCGCGAGGCCGAGGCCAAAGCGGCCACAGCGGCCACAGCGTCGGCCTTATCCGCGCCACCCGCGGAGGCCGCTGCCTGATGGAACTCGTTCTCGCCATCGCGATCGGCGTGCTCACCGGCTCCGGCGTCTACCTGCTGCTGCGCCCGCGCACGTTCCAGGTCATCGTCGGTCTCACGCTGATGTCTTATGCCGTCAACCTTTTTATGTTCAGCACCGGCCGGCTGGCGGTCGACAGTGAACCGGTGCTGATGAAGGGGCTCAAGGCCACGCTCGCCAACACCGCCGATCCGATGCCGCAGGCGCTGGTGCTCACCGCCATCGTCATCGGCTTCGCGATGACCGCGTTGTTCCTCGTCGTGCTGCTGGCCTCGCGCGGACTGACCAGCACCGACCACGTCGACGGCGAAGAGGTCCGGCGTGAATGAGCTGACCCACATGCTCGACCGGCTGCTCGAGTTCAGCATGCCGCACCTGGTCGCTGTGCCGATCCTGGTGCCGATGTTCACCGCCGCGCTCATGTTGCTGCTGGGGGAACAGCAGCGACGGCTCAAGTCCGCGGTGAGCGTGATCTCCGGCCTGGTCGGCCTGCTGGCGGCGCTGGCGTTGCTGCGCTGGGTCAACGCACCCGACACCGGCACCGGGCCGGGCTCCATCGGCGTCTACCTGCCCGGTAACTGGAAGGCGCCCTTCGGCATCGTGCTGGTGGCTGACCGGCTCTCCACCATGATGGTGGCACTCACCGGCGTGATCGCTTTCGCGGCATCGATCTATTCGACCTCCCGATGGGACCGTGCCGGCGTGCACTTTCATCCCTTGCTGCAACTGCAGTTGATGGGCCTGAATGGCGCGTTCCTCACCGGCGACCTGTTCAACCTCTTCGTGTTCTTCGAGGTGATGCTGGCGGCTTCCTACGGCTTGCTGCTGCACGGCTCTGGCCGTTTGCGGGTGCAGGCAGGCCTGCATTACATCGCGATCAACCTCGCGGCGTCGTCGCTGTTCCTCGTCGGCGCAGCGATGCTCTACGGCGCGACAGGCACGCTGAACATGGCCGACCTCGGCATGCGCATCGCGCAGATCGCACCGGCCGATCGCGGCCTGGTGCACGCGGCGGCTGCCATCCTGGCGACGGCCTTCTTCGCGAAGGCGGGCGCGTGGCCGCTCAACTTCTGGCTGGTGCCGGCGTACAGCGCCGCCGTATCGCCTGTCGGTGCGGTGTTCGCGTTGCTCACCAAGCTCGGCATCTACACGATCCTGCGTTTGTGGACCACGCTCTTCGCGCCCGACACCGGCCTGTCTGCGCAATTCGGCCAGGGCGTGCTCATCGGTGTCGGCCTCGTCACGCTGTGCATCGGCGCGCTCGGTATCGTCGGCACGCAGCGGCTGTCGAACCTCGCCGGCTACAGCGTGCTCATCTCCGCCGGCACGCTGCTCGCTGCGGTCGGGCTGGGCGACCCGGCCGTGTGGTCCGGTGCGCTCTACTACCTGGTGAGTTCAACCCTCGCGGTCAGCGCGTTCTTCCTGCTGATCGACATGATCGAGCGCTGGCGCAACGCCGGCGTGAGCATCGCGCCGCACGAGCAATCGGGCAATGCCCCCTTTTTGGCCGAAGATCTGAAGCCGCTCGCCGGCGTCAACCTCGACGACGAACAGCAGGCGCTCTATGGCCGCGCCATTCCGGCCGGCATCGCGTTCCTCGGCCTGAGCTTCATGGCCTGCACGCTGTTGCTGGCGGGCTTGCCACCGCTCTCCGGCTTCGTCGGCAAGTTCGCGATGCTGTCGGGACTGCTCGATGCACCCGTGGTGACGCCGGCCGGCATCGCCTTCATGGTGCTGCTGATCACCTCGGGCTTCCTGACGTTGCTCGCGTTGAGCCGCGCCGGTATCCGGCATTTCTGGACGCAGGTGCACGCGACCATGCCTTCGTTGCCCGCGCTCGAAGTGCTGCCCGTCGCGGCGCTCCTGGTCGCCGCCGCAGCCTGGACGATTGCCGCCAACCCGGTCATGCACCACGCGATCGAAACCGCCAATGGGTTGCGCACGGCCACGGCCTACCGGCACGCGGTGATGAACGCGAGGCAGGTTGCCAATCCAGTACCCAAACGTGCAGCCGCCGCGCCGGGCCCAGTTTCTGGTGAGGTCGTGCAATGAAGCGCTGGCTGCCCTCGCCGCCGCTCTCGCTCGCGCTCTTCATCGTGTGGCTGCTGCTCAACCAGTCGATGGATTTCTCGACACTGTTGCTAGCCGCCATCCTGTCGATCGCGGTGCCGCTGCTCACGCGCAGCCTGCGCCCCGCCACCGTGCGCATGCAACGGCCCGGCGTCGCGCTGATGCTCGTCGGGCGCGTCATGGTCGACCTGTCGGTGTCGGCATGGACGGTCGCTCGCATGCTGCTCACGCGCCGCACCGCAGACATCCACTCTGCATTCGTCAAGGTGCCGCTCCAGATGCGCGACCCCAACGGCCTGGCCGTGCTGGCGATGATCCTGTGCCTGACGCCCGGTACTGCGTGGGCCGAGCTGTCGTTCGACAGCTCCGTGCTGCTGATCCACGTGTTCGATGTCGACGACGAGGCCGCATTCATCGCGCAAGTGCAGCAAAGGTACGAGCGCCCCCTCATGGAGATCTTCGAATCATGACGCCGGTGCTGCTCTGGGCGCTCAAGCTGGCACTGCTGCTGCTGGCGGTCGCGATGCTGTGCGCGCTCGCCCGCCTGACGATCGGTCCCACCGCTCAGGACCGCATCACCGCGCTCGACTGTCTCTACATCAATGGCATGCTGATGATGCTGGTGCTCGGCATCGTGTACGCGAGCAATGTGTACTTCGAGGCGGCGCTGCTGATCGCGCTGTTCGGCTTCGTCGGCTCGACGGCGTTGGCCAAGTTCTTGTTGCGTGGCGAGGTGATCGAATGAACGACGCTTTTCTCGGCGGCCCGTTGCCGCTTTGGGCAGAGATCGTCACCGCGGTGTTCGTGGTGGTCGGCGCCGCCTTTGCCGCCATCGGCTCATTCGGGCTGGTGCGCCTGCCGACCTTTTTCCGGCGCATCCATGCGCCCACCATCGGCGCCACGCTGGGCGTGTGGTGCATGACGATCGCGACGATCGTCTACTTCTCAGTGCAGGGCGGCAACCTGTTCTTGCACGCTCTTCTCATCACAGTTTTCGTCGCGCTGACGGCACCGGTGACGACGATATTTTTGATGCGAGCGGCCTTGTTCAGAGAGCGACAAAAAGGGGGCGATGTTCCGCCGGCGTCGAAACGCGATTAAGGTGGCGCTCATGAGCAAATCGATCATTGCCCGGCTCGGGCTGTCTGGCCTGCTGGTTCCACTTGGCATGGCCTGCTACGCCTCCGCGCTCGCGCAAGACGCACCGAAAGTCCCGATCCAGACCGATGACAAGGGCAGCGTCTACGTCGCACCCAATGTTTCGTCGACAGAGACCTCGATGGACGCGAAAGGCGCCACGGTCGGCGTTCAGCAGAAGGACGGCAGCGGTGTCTACACCGGCATGGACACATCGACTCCGCGTCCAACCTATTCGGTAGGCGGCAGCACCGGTGGCAACACGTCTTTCTCGGCGGGCGTCAACTCCGACGGAAAAGAGAACAAGGGCATGAAGGCCGGTATCACCATCAAGTACTGATCGCAGGCCGATGGCCCCGCGGCGCTTCCGAGTCGCTTATTCCTTGCTTATTCCTTCACCGACCCCGTCATCCCGGACACGTAGTACTCGACGAAGAACGAGTAGATAAAAGCCACCGGCAGCGAGCCGAGCAGCGCACCGGCCATGAGCGGGCCCCACTGGTACACGTCGCCCTGCACCAGCTCTGTGACCACGCCGACCGGCAAGGTTTTCATCTCGGATGACGAGATGAATGTCAGCGCATAGATGAACTCGTTCCACGACAGCGTGAAGGCAAAGATGCCGGCCGAGATCAAGCCCGGCACAGCCAGCGGCAGCACGATCTTGATCAGGATCTGCCAGCGATTAGCGCCATCGATCAGCGCGCACTCTTCGAGCTCGGCCGGGATCGACCTGAAGTAACCCATCAACAGCCAGGTACAAAAGGGAATCAGGAAGGTCGGGTACGTAAGGATGAGCGCCCAGCGCGAGTCGAACAGGCCGAGGTTGAACACCACATTAGCCAACGGAATGAACAGGATCGACGGCGGCACCATGTACGCCAAGAAGATCGACAGGCCGACCTGCTTGGAGCCGGTAAAGCGCAGCCGTTCGATGGCGTAAGCCGCGAACACCGAGGCTGCGAGCGAGACGAAGGTCGACACGACGGAGACCAGCACCGTGTTCCACAGCCACTGCGGATAAGAGGTTTCGAACAGCAGTTTGTAGAAGTGCCCGAGGGTCGGCTTGATCACCCAGAACGGATTGCCGTCGCGCGACAGCAGCTCCGCATCAGGCTTCACCGAAGTGATCGCCATCCAGTAGAACGGGAACAGCAGCACGATCAAAAAGACCAGCAGCGGCAAATACACCGTCACCATCTTGCGTGGCAACGAGTCCAGAAAACTCATGCCGACGGTGTCGACCTGGTTGTTGGGATTGCTCATTTGTCGCTTCCGCCTTGTTGCCATGCACGGCGTTGGAGGCCGAAGAAACTGAACATCACGCAGGCCAGCAGGAACGGCACCATTGCGATGGCAATGGCGGCGCCCTCACCGAGCGCACCGCCGGAGATGGCACGCTGGAACGACAGGGTCGCCATCAGGTGGGTCGCGTTGAGCGGGCCGCCACGGGTGATGACGTAGATCAACTGGAAGTCGGTGAACGTGAACAGCACCGAGAAAGTCATGACCACCGCGATGATGGGCGTCAGCAGCGGCATCGTCACGTGGCGGAACTGCTGCCACGGCGTCGCCCCGTCGATGGCCGACGCTTCATAGTACGAAGGCGAAATCGTCTGCAGGCCGGCGAGCAAGGTGATGGCCACGAAAGGCACGCCGCGCCACACGTTGGCGATGATGACCGCGATGCGCGCGTTCCACGGGCTACCGAGAAAGTCGATGTACGTATCGATCAGCCCCATCCTGACCAGAGCCCAACTGATGATGGAAAACTGCGAGTCGTAGATCCACCAGAACGCGATGGCCGACAGCGCGGTCGGCACGATATACGGCAGCAGGATCACCGCGCGGAAAAAGGTCTTGAAGCGGATGTTCTTGTTAAGAAGAATTGCAAGCCACAAGCCCAGAATGAACTTGAACACGCTCGCCACGGCTGTGTAGAAGAGCGTGTTGAAAAGTGCGAGCCGCACCACGGCGTCGCCCCACAGGTACTCGTAGTTTTCAAGCCCGACCCAATGGCCGGGGCGACCGACCTTGGCATCGGTGAAGCCCAGGTAGGTGCCCAGCCCCAACGGGTACGTCAAGAACAGCAGCAGCAATACCGCGGCCGGCAACATGAACATGAAGCCGAGCGCGTTGCGACTGTTCTGCATCCTTGCGAGCAGAGGCATCGGGCGCGCCGCGGCGGCTGGCTGCAGCCGACCGCCGTTGGCCCCTGACGATGAAGTGACGACCCGTGGTGTGGACATTTATCTGGCGACTTCTCTGAGCTGGTAAAGCTTGTGGTTAAAGCTTGTAGTAACGCTCGGCGCGCTTCTGTGCGCGCTCGGCGGCTTCCTTCGGCGTCTTGGCGCCGCTGGCGGCTTCAGCCACCATGTTCGGAATGATGAAGTCCGCTGCCGCACCAGCCGAGGCGTAACCCAGCTTGCCGTCGTAGCCCGCAGGACGCAGGTTCTTCACCGAATCGCGGTACGGCGTGTTCTTCGGATCCGAGCTCCAGATCGTGTTCGCTTCGTAAGCGCGCAAGGGCTGCGCGACATACCCGCCGCCACCTTGAAGCCACGGATCGAACTGTTCTTTTTCCATCATGAATCGCAGGAACTCCTTAGATGCCTGCGGAAATTTCGTGTACTTCATGATCATCTGGTTGAAGAACAGATGCGACTCGGTGGGCACGCCGACCGGGCCGATCGGGAACACCGCGTGGTTGATGTCGGCGGCCATCTCCTTGACCTTGGGGTCCGGCGAATTCTTGGCGGCGTAGTAGATCGAGATGCCGTTGTTGGTCACGCTGATCTGGCCATCGAGAAAAGCCTTGTTGTTGTTCGGGTCGAGCCACGACAAGGTGCCAGGAATGAAGTTGGCGTAGAGCTCCTTGCTGTACTCCAGTGCCTTGATGGTCTCCGGGCTGTCGATCACGACCTTGTTGGTCTTGTCGACCAACTTGCCGCCGAATGCCCAGACCAGCCAGTTGGTCCATACGCTGTCGCCGGTCGCATTGCCGAGCGCCATGCCACCGGGCGTGCCCTTTTCTTTCAGCGCCTTGAACAGTTTCAGGAAGTCGTCGGTGTTCTTCGGGAAGGTGTCGAACCCGGCTGCCTTGACCATGCTCTCGCGATACACGATGAGCGAGCCCGAAGCGCCGAGCGGCAAGCCCAGCCACTTCTTGCCGTCGGGCCGCATGAAGGCCTCGCCGGCCGGATACCAGCCGCCGTACTTCTTGCCGAGGTATTCGGCCAAGTCGGTCACGTCGAGCAGCTTGTCGGGGTACAGGTTGGCATCGTCGTTGGTCGACAGAATGATGTCGGGGCCGGCACCGGTGTTGGCCGCCACTGCCGCCTTGGGACGCACGTCTTCCCAGCCCTCGTTGTCGACGCGCACCTCGACACCCGTGACCTCGGTGAATTTCTTGACGTTGGCCATGTAGGCGTCGATATCGCCCTGCACGAAACGGCTCCAGCGCAAAACGCGCAGCTTGGCGCCTTTTTCGGGTTTGAAGGTCATCGTCTGCGCTTGCGCCGACGAAGAAAACAGCGCAGTGCCGGTGCCGAGTGTGGCTACTGCGGCGACGCCGGCAGAGCTTTCCAGAAACTTGCGGCGGTTGAAGTCACTCATTCATGTCTCCTAGGTGTGAACGGGGTCAACAGATAACTCAGGCCACCAGCCGTTCGCCGGTGCCTGCATCGAAAAGGTGTGCGCGCTGCAGGTCGGGCTGCAGATGGATCGTGGTGCCGGGCACGAAGTCGTGGCGCTCGCGGAACACGGCCGACAGCTCGGCGCCTTCATGCCGGCACGACACGAAGGTGTCCATGCCGGTGGGCTCCAACACCACGACCTTCGCAGGGATGCCACCCGCGTCGGCCAGCAACAGGTGCTCGGGCCGTGTGCCGTAGACGACAGGTTGGCCATCGGCACCGCCCGCCTGCAACGGCGCATCGAGCCGCGTGCCGTCATGCAGTTCGACATGCGCTGCACCGGAATTACGGCGCAGCGTGCCGGGCAGGAAGTTCATCGACGGCGACCCGATGAAGCCGGCGACGAACTGATTCGCTGGCCGGTCATACAGCTCGAGCGGGCTGCCGGTCTGCTCGATGCGGCCATCGCGCATCACCACGATCTTGTCGCCCATCGTCATCGCTTCGATCTGGTCGTGCGTGACATAGATCGACGTCGTCTTCAGGCGCTGATGCAGCTCCTTGATCTCGCTGCGCATCGCGACGCGCAGCTTGGCATCGAGGTTGGAAAGCGGTTCGTCGAACAAAAAGACCTGAGGGTCGCGCACGATGGCGCGACCCATCGCCACGCGTTGCCGCTGACCACCAGACAGTTGTCGCGGATAGCGGTCAAGCAACGGAATCAGCGCCAGAATTTCGGCGGCGCGCTTGACCTTCGACTCGATGATCGACTTGTCGGCCTTGGCCAGCGCGAGCGAGAACGCCATGTTGTCGCGCACCGTCATGTGCGGATACAGCGCGTAGTTCTGGAACACCATCGCGATGTCACGCTCCTTAGGTGGCAAGTCGTTGACGCGCTTTTCGCCGATGCGAATTTCGCCGCCGTTGATTTGCTCCAACCCCGCGATCATGCGCAGCAACGTCGACTTGCCGCAGCCCGAAGGGCCGACCAGCACGGTAAAGGAACCGTCCTTGATGTCGATGTCGACGCCGTGCAGGATCGGGACATCACCGAAGTTCTTCTTGACACCCTGGATCGTGACGCTGGCCATGCAGATGGAATCCTCAAAAATTCTCGAACAAACTTAAAGAATGCGGAGACTCCGCATTGCAGCCAGCGGAGTATCGACATTGCAGCCGTCTATCGCTATCAGGGCAAACCGGTAGGAGAAAACCCCCGAAAATTTGTATGATGACCTGATAACCGTGCTTCATTCCGCTGCTGCCGCACAGGCATCTCCCTCTTCAAAGCCCTTCCATCTGGTGGCCGACCGGCTGTCGGACAGGCTCGCGCTGCGCCTGATTTCGCAGATCGAGTCGGGCGCGTGGCAGCCCGGTGACCGCCTGCCGACCGAGCAGCAGCTGGCCGAGTCGCACGGCGTCTCGCGCACCGTCGTGCGAGAGGCAGTGCACCAGCTCAAGTCGAAGGCGCTGGTCATTTCGCGGCAGGGCTCGGGCGTGTACGTGGCGCAAACGCCGGTCAACCGGCCGCTGGTGTTCGACCCGGCGGTGCTCGAGTCGGTTCAGGCTGTCGTGCATGTGGTCGAGGTCCGTCGCGTGCTCGAAGGCGAGATCGCTGCACTGGCCGCCGAACGCGCCACGCGCCCCCAGATCGCGGCCTTGCGTCGTGCACTCAAGGCGATCGACACGGCGGTCTCGGCCGGCCACGACGGCGTTGCCGAAGACCTCGCGTTCCATCGGGTCATCGGCGAATCGACCGGCAATCCGCAGTTCCGCCTGCTGCTCGGCTTTCTGGAGCAGTACCTGCGCGAAGGCATGCGCATTACGCGCGGCAACGAGGCGCGGCGCATCGACTTCATGCAGGCGGTGCAGCACGAGCATCGGGCACTGGTCGAGGCCATCGCCAGTCGCGACGCCACCGCCGCGCGGCACTACGCGACGCAACACATCATCCGCGGCGAAGAGCGGCTGGTCGAAGGCGGCGTCATCACCGGACAGCGCCGCCGTGCCGCGGCGCGTGTCTCGACACGTCAGACCCCAGTACGTCAAATCAAGACGAGACGAACCATTCAAAAGGAGACCCCATGAAATTGCTGATCACCGGAGGCGGCGGCTTCCTCGGCGCGCGACTGGCGCGCACCCTGCTGCGACGCGGCACCTTGGCCGGACAGAGTATCGACAAGCTCGTGCTGACCGACATCGCACCGCCGCCAGCCGACCTGCTTGCCGATCCTCGGGTCGAGGCGCGCACCGGCCCGCTTCTGACGCAAACCGATGCGCTGCGTACCGAGTCCTTCGACGGCGTGTTTCATCTGGCCTCGGCCGTGTCGGGCGAATGCGAAGCCGACTTCGACCTCGGCCTGCGCTCCAACCTCGACAGCACGCGCGCCTTGCTCGATGCCTTGCGCGCCAATGTGAACGACGGCGGCAAGATGGCGCGCGTGGTGTTCTCCAGTTCGGTCGCGGTGTTCGGACCCGACCCGGCGATCACCTTTCCCAAGGTGGTCGCCGACGACACGCTGCCAGCGCCGCAAACGTCCTACGGCGTGCAAAAGCTGATCTGCGAGCACCTCATCGCCGACTACACGCGCAAGGGCTACATCGACGGCCGCGCGGCGCGCCTGATGACGGTTACGGTACGCCCTGGCAAGCCGAACGGGGCGGCATCGTCGTTCTTCAGCGGCATCATTCGCGAGCCGCTGGCGGGCGTCGAGTCGATCTGTCCGGTGTCGCCCGACGTGTCGCATCCGATGTCGTCGCCGTCGCGCACGGTCGACGGGCTGATCGTCGTGTACGAAGCCTCGCGCGAGGCTTTCTGTGGCCGGCTCGCACTCAATTTGCCCGCGCTCAACGTGCGCGTGAGCGACATGCTCGAAGCGCTCGAACAGGTGGCCGGCAAGTCGGTGCGCGCGCTGGTGCGCTTCGAGCGCGACGAGCGCGTTGCCGGCATCGTGGCCAACTGGCCGAGCGGCGCAACCGCTGCGCGCGCTGCCGGCCTCGGCTTGCTGCCGCACGAAAATTTTTCCGAAATGATTCAGCAGTACATCGATGACTGCTCCGCCTTGCCGACCGCACAAGAAACCCTCAAGGGGATGAAACGATGACGAAAGCCTCCACGCCCAAAAGCGACCCAAAGAGCAACCCCAAGAGCACGCCCAAGAAGCCGCGCACCAGCCCGCAGCGCCTGCGCTCGCAATCGTGGTTCGACAACCCCGACAACGCCGACATGACGGCGCTCTACATCGAGCGCACGATGAACTTCGGCCTGAGCTTCGACGAGCTGCAGTCGGGCCGGCCGATCATCGGCATCGCCCAGACCGGCTCTGACATCGCACCGTGCAACCGCCACCACATCGTGCTGGCCGAGCGCGTGCGCGAAGGCATCCGCGACGCGGGCGGCATCGCGTTCGAGTTTCCGATCCATCCGATCCAGGAAACCTGCAAGCGCCCGACCGCATCGCTCGACCGCAACCTGCAATACCTCTCGCTCATCGAGGTGCTCTACGGCTACCCTATCGATGGTTGCGTACTTACCACCGGATGCGACAAGACGACACCGGCGCAGCTGATGGCGGCCGCCACAGTCGACATTCCGGCCATCGCACTCAACTCCGGCCCGATGCTGAACGGCTGGTACAAGGGCGAGCGCACCGGCTCCGGCACCATCGTCTGGAAAGCGCG
The DNA here is from genome assembly GCF_035018765.1 of Variovorax sp. RTB1. NCBI lineage: Bacteria > Pseudomonadati > Pseudomonadota > Betaproteobacteria > Burkholderiales > Comamonadaceae > Variovorax > Variovorax sp. RTB1. The sequence continues at coordinate 62,250 of NZ_JASJXG010000016.1, read as the reverse complement.
GGAGCTGATGGCCGCCGGTGAGATCGGCTACCAGGAGTTCCTGAAGCTGGTCGCGTCGTCGGCCCCATCGACTGGCCACTGCAACACGATGGGCACGGCATCGACGATGAACTCGCTGGCCGAGGCACTCGGCATGACCTTGCCCGGCAGCGCGGCGATTCCGGCGCCCTACCGCGACCGGCAGGAGATGGCCTACCTGACCGGCAAGCGCATCGTCGAAATGGTGCGCGAGGACCTGAAGCCGTCGGACATCCTGACGCGCGAAGCCTTCGAAAACGCCATCGTCGTCAACTCGGCCATCGGCGGATCGACCAACGCGCCGATTCACCTCAACGCCATCGCCAAGCACATCGGTGTGAAGCTGGACAACGACGACTGGGAAAAGATCGGCTACAAGGTGCCGCTGCTGGTCAACCTGCAGCCAGCCGGCGAATACCTGGGCGAAGACTATTACCGCGCTGGCGGCGTGCCTGCCGTGGTGGCCGAGCTCATCGCCAAGGGCAAGATCAAACCCGCGATGACGGCCAACGGCAAGACCATCGTAGAGAACTGCGAAGGCCGTTTCACCGACGACCGCGACGTGATCTTCCCGTACGCCAAGCCCATGAAAAAGGACGCTGGTTTCCTGCATTTCAGGGGCAACCTGTTCGACTCGGCCATCATGAAGACCAGCGTGATCACACCGGAATTCCGCACGCGCTACCTTGAAAACGCCGCTGACCCGATGGCGTTCGAAGGGCTGGCTGCGGTATTCGATGGCCCGGAGGACTACCACCACCGCATCGACGATCCGAAGATGAAGCTGAACGAGCACACCGTGTTGTTCATGCGCGGTGTCGGCCCGGTCGGCTACCCCGGCGCGGCCGAGGTCGTCAACATGCGCGCACCCGACTACCTGCTGAAGAAGGGCGTGACCGCGCTGGCCTGTATCGGCGATGGCCGGCAGTCGGGCACGTCCGGTTCACCGTCGATCCTCAACGCCTCGCCCGAAGCTGCGACCGGAGGCAACCTGGCATTACTGAAAACCGGCGACCGCGTGCGCATCGACCTGAAAAAGCGCACCGCGAACATGCTGGTGAGCGACGAAGAAATCGCCAGGCGCCGCGCCGCGCTCGAAGCGGCCGGCGGCTACAAGTACCCGGCGAGCCAGACGCCTTGGCAGGAGATCCAACGCAACATCGTCGGCGAGCTGTCCGAAGGCATGGTGCTGAAGCCGGCTGTTAAGTACCAGAAGATCCATGCGACCTTCGGAGTGCCGCGCGATAACCATTGATCGGCGAAGGCACGGTGCCGACGGCCTAAGGTCCCGGTTTCCCTACACCTTTTCCGTCGCCTTTCCCCGTGTTTGCCCCGTGTAGACTGCGTGGTTTTTCGCTCTGGACGGTATGGTGCAAGTGCCCCGGCGTGCAGGCTTCAGCGGGTCGACACTCGTTCGCCTCCTCGCCCGACTGACGGACATCGACGTCGCCGACTCCAAACGGTCTTTCGCAGACCGATTGAGTCAGTGGCTCGGCTGGACCGACGCGATCACGCTCTCTTCGGTGTTGAGCGGCGAGGTGTCGAATGCACCGTTGCGCCTGCGCAATCCCCTCGCGGCATCGAGCACCGAAGAAGCCGAATGCGCACGCGTGCGGGCCGTGCTGGTCACCGCGATCAACGGAGACCTCGCGCCTTCCCGCAACGCGGCAACGGGCACGACCACCGACTTCGCGCCTTATCGCAGGCGCTACATTGCCCGACAACAGGCTATGGAGACGAATATCGCCGGCCTGCGCAGGCGTGTGCGCGTGGCGTTGGCGAGCAAATCACCGGCCATGGTGCAGCTCGCCGCGCTGGATGCGGTGATGGAGCGAGCGCTGGCCGTGCATGAGCAACGTTTGCTGGCGACGGTGCCGGGCTTGCTCGAGAAGTATTTCAAGCGCCTGGCGCATGGCGAGCCTGAAGCGTGGCGAGACGCATTCGTCAAGGACATGCAAAGCGTGTTGCTCGCCGAGCTGGAGATTCGATTGCAACCAGTCGAAGGGCTGCTCGAAGCCCTTCGAGAGACATAACGGGATGCCATGAGCAGATCACTTCACTTCACAGCGTTTTTCCTCGGCTTGGCAGCCATCTGCTGGGTCGGCATCGGCTACATCGGCGTGAGCCCGCTGGCGCTGGTGATGACGCTGATCATCGGCGGGTTTTATGTGATGGGCGGGCTGGAGCTGTACCGCTTCGATCAGGCGACGTCCACGCTGGCACGCGCGGTGACGGGCACATCCGAATCGCCGGCTGGCCTTGCCGCATGGCTCGGCCAGCTTCCCGCTTCGTTGCAGAACTCGGTGCGTCTGCGCATTGAAGGCGAGCGCGTTGGCCTGCCTGGCCCGACGCTGACGCCGTACCTCGCAGGCCTGCTGGTGCTGCTCGGCATGCTCGGTACTTTCCTGGGCATGGTCGTCACGCTGAACGGCACCGGCACCGCACTCGAAAGCGCATCGGACCTGCTGTCGATCCGCTCGTCGCTGGCTGCGCCGGTCAAGGGACTGGGCCTGGCTTTCGGAACATCGCTCGCGGGTGTTGCGGCATCGGCCATGCTGGGCCTGGTTTCCGCTCTGTGCCGACGCGACCGGCTGCAGGTTGCGCAGTTGCTCGACACCAAGATCGCGACGACCTTGCGTGTCTTTTCGAGTGCGCACCGGCGCGAAGAATCGTTCAAGCTGCTTCAACGCCAGGCCGAGGTAATGCCTGAACTGGCCGACCGTCTGCAATCCATGATGGCCGCGATGGAAAAGCAGAGTCAGGCGCTGAACGAGAAGCTCGTCGCTGGGCAAGACAGTTTTCATGGGCAGGCCGAGTCCGCTTACGCGAGCTTGGCGTCGGCCGTCGGCGAATCGCTGAAAGAAAGCCTGACCGAAAGCGCCCGCATCGCCGGCGCGACGATTCAACCTGTGGTCGAGGCCACGATGGCCAGCATCGCCAAAGAGACGGCCGCTCTGCACACCCACGTCGCGCAGGCAGCGCAGCAGCAACTCGATGGGCTGTCGACCCGCTTCGAGGCCAGCACGGCGAACATGGGCAATCTCTGGAACACCGCGCTGGCCGAACACCGCCGTACCAGCCAATCGTTGGCCGAAGACCTGGGCACCTCGCTCGATCGGTTCGCAGAAACCTTCGAGCAACGCGCGACATCGCTCGTGCATTCATTGGGCGAAGCGCATGGAGATTTGCAGAACAAGATCGCATCGCAAGACCAGCAACGTCTGGCGTCGTGGACCGAAGCACTGGGCTCGATCGCCGGGTCGCTGCTGCACGAATGGCAGCAGACCGGCACGCAGGCCGCCAGCTTGCAGCAAGAGATCGTGAAGACGCTGGAGCGCACCGCGAGCGACCTGTCGGCCCAGACCGAGGCACACGCGAAGAACACCATCGCCGAGGTCGCACAGCTGGTACAGACGGCTTCGGAAGCGCCCCGTGCGGCGGCCGAGGTCATTGCCGAACTCAGGCAGAAGCTGTCGGACAGCATGGTCGGCGACAACGCGCTGCTCGAGGAGCGCGCCCGCATCCTCGGCACACTCTCGACCGTGCTCGACAGCGTCAACCACGCCTCCACCGAACAGCGCGCGGCCATCGATGCGCTGGTTACAACGTCGGCGGATTTGCTGGCGCGTGCCGGCACGCAGTTCACCGCCAAGGTCGACGCCGAATCCGAAAAGATGGCGGGCGTCAGCGCGCAACTCACCGGCAGCGCGGTCGAAGTGGCGAGCCTGGGCGAAGCCTTCGGTCACGCTGTGCAGCTCTTCAGCCAGTCGAACGACAAGCTGGGTGCCCAACTGCAACGCATCGAAGGCGCGCTCGGCAAATCGATGGTGCGCAGCGATGAACAACTTGCCTACTACGTGGCGCAGGCCAGGGAGGTCATCGACCTCAGCATGCTGTCGCAAAGGCAGATCGTCGAAGACCTGCAGCGGCTCGCAGATCAGCGCTCGCTCGTGGGCAGCGAAGCGTGATGAACGAACTTTCCGAAGACAGCGACGGCGGGCTCGAATCGAGCGTGCCGATCTGGGCTGTCTTCGGCGACCTGATGTCGGGACTGCTCGGCGCCTTCGTGCTCATCCTGGTGTGCGTGCTCGGCATGCAACTGGAACTCGCGACCAAGCTCGAAGCCGAGGTCAAGCAACGGCAAGCGGAGTCGCAGCGCCGCGAGACCTTGGAAAAGGCGCTGGCCGGGCCCTTGGCTGCGGGCCGCGTGACGCTCAACAACGGGCGCATCGGCATCAGCGGCAATGTGCTGTTCGCGCTCAACTCGGCTGAGCTGCAACCCGAAGGCCGGCAACTGCTGAAGAGCCTGACCACACCGCTGGCGGCCTACCTGCAGTCACGCGACGAGATCCTGATGGTGAGCGGCTTCACCGACGACCGGCAGGTGCGCGGCGGCAATCGACAGTTCGCGGACAACTGGGAGCTGTCGGCGCAACGGGCATTGACGGTGACCCGCACGCTGATCGAAGAAGGTCTTCCGGCAGCCTCGGTCTTTGCCGCGGCTTTCGGCGCCGAGCAGGCCGTGGCATCGAACGCCGATGCGGATGGACGCTCAAAAAATCGGCGCGTCGAGATGGCGCCGACACCGCGGCCTTCTGGTGCCAACAATGCAGCCACTGGCACTGCAAAGGTCCGTGAGTAAGGGCGTCGTCGCGAGCGATGCCGGCGTGGACCACGGCGCGACGCTCGACGCGTTGCGCGCGCGTGGCGATCACCGTATTGACCCCGTGCGCTTCGGCTTCATCGAGGTACTTGCGCGGCGAGCTTTGCTGCAGCAAGGGGCAGCGCGCCGCATCCTCGACGACAGGCTGGCGCAACTGTTGTCTGCTTACAGCGTGGACGTCGAAAGAGCGAGACTTGCCAGAGATGCGGAGCAGGCAAAAAGCGATGTTGCAGGCGAACTGCCCGGCCTGCCGGGCGCCCCAGGTACAGGTTCCGCGGTTCGCAGCGCGCTTGCAGAACTGGCCGGTCAACTCGCACCGAGGGCGAACGGTGACGATGGCGCCATCGAGGGCTCGATGACGCGCGCGCTCAAGTACTTCAGAAGCACATGGTCGAAGCTCAGCGCCGAGCGCCATTTGTCCCAATCTCACGCGACGGTGCCGGACAATCCAGGTCCCCTCAACTCGCACCATCTGGTGCACCAGGCACTCAAGTCGATGCGCGATCTTTCGCCGGGCTACCTCAGCCACTTCATGTCGCATGTCGACGCGTTGTTGTGGCTCGACGATGCGAATGCCGTTGCTGCGGTGTCGAGTGCGAGTACGCAGCGCGACGCGGTTCAGAAGAAGCCTGCGCGCAAAAGCTCTCGCGAGTCCAAAGGCAGCATCTAAAGATTCGCGGGAACAGTCTCCGCGTAGTTTCCGCTCCATGCGGACTGACCGGCTCCGCTGGCCGCGCTGGCTCTTTGCATCGCGGCATTGCCGGCAGCGATGGCGGCCTTCTTGCTGGGCAACGGGCCCATGGCAAAGTCGACGACAAAGGGAGTCTCTTTGGCCGGTGCGCGCCGCACCAGCGTCCAGAAAAAATGTCCGGGAATCGTCTCTTCAACAATCAGATCGAGCGTCTTGCTCATGTTCAAGCTCCAGTTGGTTTGAAGCCATTGGGCACGGCGGACGACATTCGCGGGGAGTGCAAAGTTCACATCTGCGGGAAGTGCGGTGCAAAGCCGCCTCGGTCCTACGGCCGGGTACGCCTGGCCCTACAACGAAGAGCGTTGCGAAAGAAGATGCCATCACCGCGCACGCCGCAAAGCGTGGTCGACCTGATCAACCGCAGGGTCGACGAACTGCTCGCCACGCCCGAAATGAAGGCTGTTCTGCAGGGGCAAGGCGCCGAGCCGCTGCCGATGTCGTCGCAGCAATTTTCGAAGATGGTGAACGAGGACTACGCCAAGTGGAAGGGCATCGTCAAAGCATCTGGCGCGACGATCGAATAGACGCACCGTAGGCCACCTCAACCTGCAGCCGGTCCAGCCCTGCTGGGCCGCGCTCTGCTGCTCGGCCTCAGCGGTAGGTCGCCAGCAAAATGCTCGTCTCGGTGTTGCGGATCCCCTTGATCAGCCGCACCCGTTCCAGCACATTCGACAGCTCGGCCATGCTCTCGGCGCGCAACTCGGCCAGCAGATCCCAGCGCCCGTTGGTGTCGTGCAGCGCCTCGACGGCCGGCTCGCCGAGCAGCGCGGCGATGACCGCGCGGGTCTGGTTGCCTTCGACCACCACGCTCATCCAGGCCTTGATGGTGGCGGGCGCGGCGTCGGGCCTGAGCCGCACTGAATAGCCGACGATCACTTGCTCGTCTTCGAGCTTGCGCAAGCGGTTAGCAATGGTGCCGCGCGAGACGCCGAGCTTCGCAGCCAGCGCCGCGGCAGTCATGCGCGCATCCCTGCGCAACAGTGAAATCAGTTTGCGATCGGTGTCGTCCATGGCCATGGGCAGAGTATCGCCCGGCGGCGTGAACCGGCTGCCGGCTCACGCACTGCGCGCCTTCCGCACCGGCAGCGTTCAGTCGCCGCGCTCAATCGCCGTGCAGCGCCTTCGCCAGCGCCACGTCGGTCTCACGCGGCAGAGTGACCGCGTTCTTGACCGCGAGGATTTCGCCCATGACGCTTACCGCAATCTCCGGCGGCGTCTTGCTGCCGATGTAGATGCCGATCGGGCCGCGCAGGCGCGCCAGCGATTCGGCCGTCTGCTCGAAGTGCTCGATCATGCGGCTGCGCCGCGCCTCGGCGTTGCGGCGCGAGCCGATGGCCCCGACGTAGAAAGCATCGCTTTCCAGTGCTTCGAGCAAAGCCAGATCATCGAGCTTGGGGTCGTGCGTGAGCGCGACCACACAGCTGCGACGGTCGGGCTTGAAGGCAGTCACCGCGTCGTCGGGCATCTCGGTCGTGATGGCGACGCCTGGCACCGACCACGACGACCGGTACTCGATCCGCGGGTCGCACAGCGTGACCGCGAAGCCGCTGAACTTGGCCATGGTCGCTAGGTATTCGGCGAGCTGGCCGGCGCCGATCAACAGCATTCGGTACTCGGGGCCGAACGTATTGACCAGTACCTTGTCGTCGACCATGAGTGCGTCGGGCGACGTGGCTTCGGCCAGCCGCACAGCGCCGTCTGCCAGCGAAACGGTGCGCTGCATCAGCTTGCCCGATTCGAGCGCAGCGACGAGCGTTTCCAGCGATGCGACATCGGGGTCGTACTCGAGCAGCAGCTCGAGCGTGCCGCCGCACGGCAAGCCGAAGCGATGCGCCTCATCGGCCGTGATGCCGTATTTGACGAGCGAGGGCGCGCCGCTGGGGATCTCTTGGGCCGCGCCATGCGATCGGCTGTAGCGCGCGATCAGGTCGTCTTCGATGCAGCCGCCCGAGACCGATCCGACCACCGCACCGTCGTCGGCCAGCGCCATGATCGAGCCGACCGGCCGGGGCGACGAGCCCCAGGTGCGCACGACGGTCGTGAGCAGCGCGCGTTTGCCGGCGCGGCGCCAGTCGAGCAGCGTGCGCAGCACCATGACGTCGAGGTTTTCCATGCTGGACCCGTGTGGACGCGTGATCAGGGCGCGCTGTCGGGCGCGCCTTCCTGGGCAACCTTCGGAGCATCGTCGGCAGCAGCCGCGGCGTCCTTGTCGGCCTTCTTTCCGAGCCCGATCTTCTTCATGAAACCGGCCATTGCGCCCGTCTTTTCGGCGGACGGGGCGGTGCCGCCGTCTTCGGTCTGTGCGGCGGGCGGCGGCCCGTAGCGGCTCTGCATCTCGGCTTCGAAACGCTTGAAGAAATCGTCGGCCGTGGATTTGGCCGCGCCGTCGATGAGGCGCTGACCGAGCTGCGCGATCTTGCCGCCGACCGTGGCTTGTACGGTGTACGCCAGTTCACAGCCGGGCTGCGCTTCGACGACCCCGGCACCCTCGGTGTCTGCCCTATCGGTGCTGGGCAAGGGCCGAAGCGTGACACTCGACGCGCCCTTGGCAAAGCCGGCCACGCCGCCCTGCCCCTCGAAGGTCAGCTTGTAGCCGTCCGGTGCAACGATGTCCGACAGCATGACCTTGCCCTGAAACTTGGCCGAAACCGGGCCAATCTTGAGGGCCAATGCCACGCTGTAGGTGTTGTCGCCGGTCAGCTCGAACTTGTCGCAGCCGGGGATGCACTTCTTCAGCGTCTCCGGGTCGTTGAGCGCTTCCCAGGCCTGTTGCTGCGTGATGCCGAGGTGTCGGTTGCCGAGCATTTCCATGTGATTCCCTTTCGTTGTTCGCAGTCGGGCGCTAACGGCCCGAACGCATCAGTTTGGCGAGACTGGCGGCCAGTTCCTCCAGTGCGCCGAGATTGTGGACTGCCAGCATCGCATCCGCATGGCGGTGCAGCACCGTGGCCCCGCGCGCCAGCGGAGCGTAACCGTCGAAGCGCAGCAACGGGTTGAGCCACAGGAGGCGCCGTGAGTGTCGCCTGAGCCAGAGCAATTCGTCTTCGAGCACATGAGGTTCGCCGGTGTCGAGCCCGTCGCTGATGACCAGCACCAGCGTGCGGCGGCCGGTCAGCCGGCGCGCATGCAGCCGGCGCAGGGTGGCGAGGGAATCGCCGAGCCGCGTGCCGCCCGCGAAGTCGTCGATCGCCAGGCTCGCAGCGCCCAGCATCTCGTCGGTGTCGGCCAGTCGAAAGGCGGGCGTGAGATCGGTCAGGTGCGTGCCGAAAGCGAAGACGTCGCGCCGGCCGGCCCGCCGGGTCGACGCATGCAGGAAGGCAAGCAACAGGCGGGCATAGCGCTCCATCGACCCTGACACGTCGACCAGCACGAGCAACGGCAGCGGCTGTTCGCGGCATGCCATGCGCGGAAGCCGCAGCATTTCGCCGCCTGTGCGCGCAGCCTCCTGAAGCACGCCGGGCCAGTGCATGCGTGCGTGCTGGGCAGCACCGCTTGCCACGCGCAGCCGCCGCGAACGTACCGTAGGCACAGGAAGAGAGATGTCGCGCGCAAGCCGCTCGACCAGTCGGTATTCGGAAGCGCCGAGCGCATTGAAGTCGGCGTGCTTGAGCAGGTCGCGGTCGCTGGCGGTCATGGCCGCGTCGAAGTCGACTTCGCGTTCGGTTTGCGCGGCCTTGCTGGGTTCGCGCGGCGCCGTCAGCGCCTCGCGAACGCGAGGACGCCGCTTCGAAGGTTCGGCTTTGCCCTCGGCGCTCGGCAACATCTGCGCCAGCAGCTTGTTGGCCAGCTCAGGATCGCGAAACCAGGCATCGAACAGCTCGCGAAACACCATGCGGTCTTGCTCGCGACTGACCATGACAGCTTCCATGGCAGCACACACATCGGCCCGCTCGTCGACGCCGACCAGCCCGACCGCTTCAGTCGCCAGGCCGATGCGCATGGCGTCGGTTCGCACGCCAGCGCGCCGCAAGGCTCGCCCAAACGCGACGATGTTGCCGGCGAGCTTGCCGCTGCGCGCATCGCCGAGCTGCGGAATCCGGCGGCTCGTGCTCTCCGTGCCTGCAGTGCCCGCCGTACCCGCACGACCGCCCGGAATCATGACGTCGGCTCTTTTTCCGGGAGCAGCAGTTCGGTTGCCAGGGTGTGCGTGAGGGCCGCCACGTCATCGCGTTGCTTGAACAGGATCCCGGCGGTGTCGATCACCACTTCCGGGTCGAGTTCGATTGTGTCGAGGGCGATCAGCGCCCGTGCCCACTCCACGCTTTCGGCGATGCCAGGCGCCCGCTGGAAAGCATTGACGAACGGTGCGCTGCGCAGTTTTCCCATGAAGGCTGCGACCTGCGCCGACAGCGCTTGGCCCGCCTCGGGAACCTGACTGCGCACGATCGCCAGTTCACGGTCGCGATCGGGATAGTCGAGCCAGTGATAGAGGCAGCGCCGCTTGACCGCGTCATTGAGCTCGCGCGTCCGATTGCTGGTGAGCAGGGTGATGGGCGGCACCACGGCCCGGATGGTGCCCAGCTCCGGAATGCTGACCTGGTATTCGCCGAGGTACTCGAGCAGGAAGGCTTCGAACGGTTCGTCCGCGCGGTCGACCTCGTCGATCAGCAGCACCGCGCCGGGCGCGGGCGTTTGCAGTGCCTGCAGCAGCGGACGGCGGATGAGGTAGTGAGGCTGATAGACCTCCGCCTCCACATCCCGCGCAGCGCCGGAGGCTTCGGCTGCACGCATGTGCAGCAGTTGCGCGGCATAGTTCCATTCGTAGAGCGCCTCGCGTTGCTCCAGGCCGTCGTAGCACTGCAGGCGCAGCAGCTCGCGCTGCAACGCTTTCGACAGCGCCTTGGCAAGTTCGGTCTTGCCGACGCCGGGCTCGCCTTCGAGCAGCAAGGGCCGCTGTAATTTGAGCGCGAGGAATACAGCAGTCGCAAGGCGGCGGTCGGCGTAGTAGCCCGCGAGACGCAGGCCTTCGACGACCGCGTCGATGGTGGGAAACGTCATCCCGAAGCGCTTAGCCGAGCGCCTTGGTCACGGCTCGCTGCGTCAGCACACTGATCAGGTTGGCACGGTACGGCGCGGTGGCGTGCAGGTCGCTGTTGAGATCGGTCGAGTCGATCTTCACGCCGGCTGCGGCTTCGGCCGTGAAGCTCTTGTCGAGCGCGTCTTCCAGGCCTTTGTGCCGGAACACACCATTGGCTGCGCCGGTGATCGCCACCCTCACACCGCCGTCGTACTGCGCGACGAAGACGCCGACCAGCGGAAAGTGCGAAGCCTTTTGCCGCAGCTTTTCGTAGCAGGCGCGCTTGGGCACCGGGAATTTGAAGGCGGTGATGAGTTCGCCTTCTTCGAGCGCCGTAGTGAACATGCCCAGAAAGAAATCATCGGCGGCGATTTCGCGCTTGTCGGTGACGATGGTCGCGCCCGAGGCCAGAACGACGCTGGGGTAGCACGCCGCCGGATCGTTGTTGGCGACCGATCCGCCGATAGTGCCCATGGCACGCACCTGCCGGTCGCCGATGCGCGACGCAAGATCGGCAAGCGCTGGATAGGCCGCCTTGACGTCGGCGTTATTGGCGACATCGAGGTGCCGCGACATCGCACCGATGGTGAGGGTGGCGCCGTCTTTCTTGATACCGGTCAGCTCTTTGATACCGCTCAGATCGGCCAGCTGTTCGGGCGCCGAAAGCCGCAGCTTCATGGACGCCAGCAAGGTTTGTCCGCCGGCCAACGGCTTGGCGCCTGCACTGGCGAGCCTAGCGGCATCCGCCAAGGTGGTCGGCTTTTCGAGGGTGAATGGATACATGGTGTTCTTCCTTGAATGACGACCGCGGTCAGACGACCGGACGGCCCTGGGTGCTGCCAGCCAGCGACGGTGTTTGCGGTTGTTGCGTAGGCGTGGTGCCGCCCTTTTGCATGGCTTCCCACACGCGATGCGGCGATGCGGGCATGTCGAAGTCGATCACGCCGAGCGGCGCCAGCGCATCCAGCACGGCATTGATGACGGCCGGCGGCGAACCGATGGCACCGGCTTCGCCGCAGCCCTTGGTGCCCAGCGGGTTGTGCGTGCACGGCGTGGAGTGGGTCGCCAGCGTGAACTGCGGAAAGTCTTCGGCGCGTGGCATCGCGTAGTCCATGAAACTGCCGGTGAGCAGCTGGCCGGTCTCGTTGTCGTACACGCAGTTTTCCATCAGCGCCTGGCCGATGCCCTGCACCAGTCCACCATGCACCTGACCCTCGACGATCATCGGATTGATGATGGTGCCGAAGTCGTCCACCGCGGTAAAGCGATCGACCTTGACCTCGCCGGTCTGCTTGTCGATTTCGACTTCGCAGATGTAGGTACCGGCCGGAAAAGTGAAATTGGTCGGATCGTAAAACGCGGTTTCGTCCAGCCCGGGCTCCAGCTTGTCGAGCGGGTAGTTGTGCGGCACGTAGGCCGTCAACGCCACCTGCCCAAAAGGGATCTTCTTGTCGGTGCCCTTGACGGTGAACTCGCCGTTGGCGAACTCGATGTCGGCGTCACTGGCCTCCATCAAATGCGCAGCGATCTTCTTGGCCTTGGTCTCGATCTTGTCGAGCGCCTTCATGATGGCTGCGCCGCCGACCGAGATCGAACGCGAGCCATAAGTTCCCATGCCGAACGGTACGCGGCCGGTATCGCCGTGCACCACGTCGACATTTTCGACCGGGATACCCAGGCGTGCCGCCACGACCTGGGCGAAGGTCGTTTCGTGACCCTGCCCATGGCTGTGCGAGCCGGTGAAAACCGTGACGCTGCCTGTCGGATGCACCCGGATCTCGCCGCATTCGAACAGGCCCGCGCGCGCGCCGAGGGCGCCGGCGATGTTCGACGGTGCGATACCGCAGGCTTCGATGTAGCTCGAGTAGCCCATACCGCGCAGCTTGCCCTGCGCTTCACTGGCGGTGCGTCGCGCAGCAAAGCCGGCGACGTCGGCCAGCTCGTTGGCCTTGTTCAGCAGGGTGTGGAAGTCGCCGGTGTCGTACTGCAACGCGACCGGCGTCTGGTACGGAAAGGCAGTGATGAAATTGCGCGCCCGTATATCGCTTTGGCTCAGCTTCATTTCCCAGGCGCAGCGCGTCACCAGACGCTCGACCAGGTAGGTCGCCTCGGGCCGGCCCGCCCCGCGGTAGGCATCGACTGGTGCCGTGTTGGTAAACCAGGAGTCCACTTCGACATAGATCTGCGGCGTGGTGTATTGCCCCGCCAACAGTGTCGCGTAGAGGATGGTCGGCACGGCGGTCGAGAACGTCGACAGATAGGCGCCGAGGTTGCAGTCGGTGTGCACCCGCATCGCCAGGAACTTGCCGTCCTTGTCCATTGCCATTTCCGCATGGCTCACGTGGTCGCGGCCATGCGCGTCCGACAGGAAGCACTCCGACCGGTCGCCCGTCCACTTGATGCTGCGGTTCAGTTGCTTGGCCGCCCAGGTCAGGCACACGTCTTCGGCGTACAAATAGATCTTGGAGCCGAAGCCACCGCCGACATCGGGTGCGATGACGCGCACCTTGTGCTCCGGCAGGCCAAGCACGAAGGCCGTCATCAACAGCCGCTCGACGTGTGGATTCTGATTCGACACGTAGAGCACGTAGTCCTCGGTGGCCCGGCTGTAGCTGCCGATGGCCACGCGTGCCTCCATCGGGTTGGGGATGAGCCGGTTGTTGACCAGATCGAGTTTGGTCACATGCGCTGCATTGACAAACGCCGCATCGACTGCCGCCTTGTCCCCGATGGTCCACTTGTAGCACTGGTTGTCGGGTGCTTCGTCATGGATGACGACACCGCTTGCCTTCTTGGCTGCATCGGCGACGCTCACAAGAGCTTGGTGCACGTCGTAGTCCACCACCACCGCTTCGGCCGCGTTCTTCGCCTGCTCGACCGTTTCAGCCACCACCATGGCGACGTGATCGCCGACATAGCGCACCTTCTTGATCGCCAGGATCGGGTGCATCGGCTCCTTCATCGGCGTGCCGTCGGGGTTATTGATGAGCCAGCCGCAGGGCAGCCCGCCCATTTTTCCCTCGATGTCCTTGCCGCTGAAGATGCCGACCACGCCGGGCATCTTCATGGCCTCGGCAATGTCGATCGACTTGATGGTCGCGTGTGCGTGCGGCGAGCGCACGAAGATGCAGTGCGTCTGGTTCGCCAGGTTGATGTCATCGGTGTAGTTACCGGCACCGGTCAGAAAACGGTAGTCCTCTTTCCGGCGAAGCGATTCGCCGATGTGCGGCAGGTTGGCAAAGTCGGGTGCGCCCATGGTGATCCCCTTATGCCGTGGCAGTGGCTTTGACCGGACCGGCGAGCATCGCTTCGCCGCCCATCTGCACGGCCTTCACGATGTTCTGGTAACCGGTACAGCGGCACATGTTGCCGTCGAGCAGCGAGCGGATTTCTGTCTCGCTCGACTTCGGGTGGTAGGTGCACAGGTCGATGGCGCTCATGACCATGCCGGGTGTGCAAAAACCGCACTGCAGGCCGTGACACTCCTTGAAGGCCGCCTGCATCGGGTGCATGGTGCCGTCGGCTTCGGCAATACCTTCAATCGTGGTGATGTCGGCGCCGGCGACTTGAGCCACCAGCACGTTGCACGACTTGACCGCCCGACCGTTGACCAGCACGGTGCAGGCGCCGCACTGCGCGGTGTCGCAGCCGACATGGGTGCCGGTAAGGTGGAGATGCTCACGAATCGCGAACACCAGAAACGTATTGGGGGGTGCGTCGACCGTGACCGCGCGGCCGTTGACGGTGAAGGGAACCTGCATGTTGGCTGTCTCCGTGGAAGGTGATGGCTGAGGCGATGCCTGCTTGGGCGATGGCCGTGGTGAAGGCCGCTATGGCGAATGGCATCTTGTCTGCGTGACCATGCCCTCAGCCTAGGCAAAACCCTAGGCGCTTGCGCCACAGCCGCGAAATTCTCAAAATGAAACAGATGCCCGCTTCCGTCCGCCCCTTCAGTCCCACTCCCCCCACGCCGTTTGATGCGTCGCGTTCTGTCGTCATCGCCGAGGCGCGTCGACGCTGGATCGACGGCGAGGCGGTTTCTCGTGATCTGCCGGCCGGCGCCCCGCGCATCGAACCATGGATCACGCGGTCATGGCAGCGTTGCATCGACGCTGGCCAGCGCTCGCAAGACCTCGTCACTTTCGATGCTGTTTCGAAGGCTGTGGCAAAGCGCGTCGCCGAACAGCATCACGCCCTGGTATCCGCGGCGCGACCCGTCATCGAACGCCTTTCTCGTGCCATCGCCGACACCCGCTATTTCGCGATCCTGACCGACACCGACGGCATCGTCGTCGACGTCGGCAGCCTTCCCGGCGGCACCGATGCAGCCGACCGGCACGCCCGGGACATCGCACGCATCGGCATCGACCTGTCGGAGCGCGCGGTCGGCACCACTGCCATCGGCGCGGCGCTGGCCGAGCACGAGTCGGTCTGGCTGCACGGCGGCGAACATTTCTTCGACGCCACCAGTGTCTATAGCTGCGCTGGCGCGCCGCTCTTCGGGCCGGAGGGGGACTGCATCGGCATGCTCGACCTCACCGGCGTGCAGGTGGCCGAGCGGCCAGAACTGCGGCACCTGGCTTCGCAGTCGGCGCGCGGCATCGAGAACGCGCTGGTGCAGCGCCACCCTTGCGAACTGCTGTTGCATCTGGCGTGGCCCGGCTCGGCGGAAAGCGAATCGAGTGACGGCCTGCTGTGCATCGATGCCGAAGGCAGAGTCACCGGCGCCAATGCGGCCGCGCGGCAGATGCTGCATCAGCCGCTGCTGCGACAGCTCGCGACGCTGCACTGCAACGACCTGTTCGCGCTGCCGTTGGACATGCTGTTCGACGCGTCGCGCCGCGGCGATGCGGTCGAGGTGCCGTTGTGGTCGGGCCTGCGCATGCGGGTGCGACCACGGCGGGGTGGTCACGATGGGCGCGACCGGCCAGCGGCAGTCGGCGCCAGTGCTGATGTGTCTGCTGCGGGCGTCGATCGGCCACGTCTGCGCGATGTCGAGACCGCGCTCATCCGCAAAGCCGTGACCGATGCGCGCGGCAATGTCGCCGAGGCGGCGCGCGCGCTAGGAATCAGCCGGGCGACGGTGTACCGGAAGCTGTGGCACGGGAAGATCGCCGGGCGCGGACCGCGGGATCGAACAGACTGACCTTATGTGCGGCACCGAACACTGATCGCGCATCCCAGCTCCTATAGTGGGCAGAGCGCCTTCGAAGCACGAGCTGCCGGTATCCCCAATGCTTTGTGCCCAGTGACATGGAGGTCCTATTGCACCGATTTCTTTCGAGTAACCGCGACGAACTGATCGCGAGGTGCAAGGACAAGGTGGCGCAACGCCCTCTGCGGGCCGCCAGCGAACGGCAACTGGCCCACGGTGTGCCGATGTTCCTGGACCAACTTACCCGAACGCTCGCTGCGGAAGAAGACGATGAACCCGCGCTGAGCATCGCCATCTCCGGACCTTCTGGCGGCGATTCGCTGGCCCTGTCGGAAATCGGTGTGACTGCCACCGCGCACGGCAAGGAACTGCTGGGACTTGGCTACACCGTGGATCAGGTCGTTCATGACTACGGCGACCTGTGTCAGGCGATCACCGACTTGGCATTCGAGCAAGACGCACCGTTTGCCGTGGCCGAATTCCGTACTCTGAATCGCTGCCTGGACAACGCCATAGCCGACGCCGTGACCGAATTCAGTTTTCAGCGCGATGCGCAGATATCGACGCACCAGACCGCAGCCGAAAAGCAAAGGTTGGGCTTTCTGGTGCACGAGCTGCGCAATTCGCTCGGCACGGCCACCCTCGCCGTGCGGGCGCTCGAACTGGGCAATCTGGGAATCGGTGGCGCAACTGGCGCGGTCCTGAAGCGCAGCCTATCTACCCTCGGCCTGTTGATCAGCCGTGCCACGGCCGAAGTCAGGGCCGAAGGGTTGGACCAGCGCCAGGCGTTTTCGGTTGCATCGTTCATCGCCGATGTCGGGCTGGCGGCCCGGCTCGATGTCAATCTGAAATCTTCGATCTTCGATGTGGCTACCGTCGACCCGTTACTGGCGGTCCTCGCGAACCGCGAGCTCTTGCATGCGGCGCTGGCCAACCTGCTGCAGAACGCCTTCAAGTTCACGCACCAAAACTCCGCAGTGACGCTGACCGCCTACGCTTTCGGGGAGCATGTCCTGATCGATGTCGAGGACCATTGCGGTGGACTACCGCCTGGCGGCACCGCCAGGATGTTCGTTCCGTTCAAGCCGAACGAAGACAGCCGGGCCGGTTTGGGACTCGGGCTGTCCATCGCCCGTCAGAGCATCGAAGCGGATCATGGGACGTTGACGGTCCGGGACGTGCCGGGCTCAGGTTGCATATTCACGATTAGCCTGCCTCGCTACACGCTTCAATAGCCATCGGAGTTCGCCATGCATGCACCGAGGGGAGTCATGAATGGACCGGGACCGGCGATTCAGCGGTGTCAGAGATCCTCGCCGATCTGCACACGCATCTTGGTGCCAGACTGCCGCTCTATCGTCAGACCCCCGAAGCCCACCCCATACGTCGTCGATGAATCACTCGGACTCTTGACCGAACGGACCGTCTGCCATTCTTCGGCAAGGTGTCGAGTCGACCCGGTGTACACCAGGTCCCCCACCTGCAATTGTTCGATGCATACGTCTTTAACAATAGCCAAAATCATTCCTTCCAGATGTTGAACGAAGTCGCGCCGTCGGCCTGTTGACCTTCGGTTGATTGCGACCCTGCACATCATTCAGCGCCTTTGGGACCTCAATAGCAACCGCGCTGTTCGCAAGGCGAAAGGTCCCACGCGTTGCGCCGGTTGTCATGGAGCCGTCGACGAGCAATGGTGTACGCCAACGCACATACACACGTCGAGCGATGCCCAATACTCTGCGGGCTCGCCCAGGCCGCTCTTGGGCGCTTGCGCCGTTTCGCGCAATCACATAAAGAAGAGACATCCAAAATGACATTCGAAGGCATTCACCGTTTCGATCTCGGCTCGATCCGGTTTGCGTTTTATCCCGATGGCAACGATGGCGGAAGAATCCTCGCCGACATTTCGGAGCAGACGCTCTCGCACGTTTTTGGCAACCGGCTGGGCGGAGAAAGCTGGATCGATTTGTGCGGTCGTCACCGAGACCTGCTCGCAGCCGAAGCATTGGTCCAATACCGCATCGACCCGTCACGTCCAATCGAACTCGCTGTCAAAGATTTTGCGGCGTTCCGCGGTGCCTCCGCAACGTCTACCGCGGTCAGTGCACCCGGCAGATAGAGTCCAGGTGCCCGACTTCAAGCCGCCAGCGCGACGACCAACGACGCCTCATCGATTTCGGCGGTGACGCGACCGCGCACACGCAAACCGCTGCCCGTTCCCGCGAAGCCGACCAATTGCACGCCGCCGCTGAAGACGAGCGAGACTTCATCGCCCGACTCACCCCGCTCCATCGAGGTCACTCTGCCGTCGATGCGATTCGATGGATGCGCCGCGGGCACCGCGTCATCGGCGCGGCAAACGCGGACTGCGGTCGCCTTGCACAGCGCGACCACCCGTATACCGACGACCAGACCAAGCAGTTCGGTGCTCTCACGGGTGATGCGCGCCGTCACCGCGGCATCATTGCCCAACTGCAAAACCACGCGCGAGATCGGACCTGTCGTGTCGATGGCCGCGACGATAGCGGGCAGTTGGTTGCGCATGCTGGTGCGCAGCGCGAGCCGGGTCACCCCCAGTTCCGCCACACGGTCGGCATCGACGCCCGCCGCGATGGCACCAGCGCCCAATGAATCGCGCCAGCGCTGTTGCACAGCCGTGCGCGCCACGTCGAGCGCCTCGGACAGTTCCAGCAATTGCACGCCCTGTGGTGTGAGCGAAGCACCGCCACCTCCCGCGCCGCCGACCGCGCGCTCCACCAGCGGCACGCCCGCCAGGTTGGTCAGCGTATCGATCGCCTGCCACGCGGCCTTGTAGCTCACCGACGCATCGCGAGCAGCTTGAGAAATGCTTCCGCTGCGCCCGATGCCGCGCAGGATATCGATGCGTTTGTCGCTCTGGCTGTGGCCCAGGGCATCGGTGAAACGAGGGGTCTTCATGCGAGGATTGTGCGGGTGACCGAATCGCTATGCCCTCCGCCCGGCCTACAGCAAGTCAGGCGCCAGACAGTTAGCGCCAAAGGCTGGTGCAGGGCACGGTGGTCTTTTCAACAAGGAGATGTCCCCATGAAAAGGCTTTTGCTGATCCTCGCCGCCTCATCGATGCTCGCTGGCTGTATCGCCGTTCCGTACGACCAGGGCCGCCCGCCACCGCCGCCGCGCCCATATGGCGATCGTGACCGCGACGGTGTACCGAACCGGGCTGATCGCGACCGCGATGGCGACGGCATCCCGAACCGCTACGACCGCGCGCCAAACAATCCGAATCGCTAATCGGCTCGCCACCTCGGCGCGCCATCGTTCATCGCCGGCAACCAGAATGCCGTGGCCTGGTTGCGAAGCGGGTTGCTGCTCGATAGAAAGCTAGCGGTAGAACGCCTCGACCTTGCCCTTCAGCTTGATCAACAGCGGCTTGCCCTTGCGGTCGAGCGCCTTGCCCGCGGGCACCTTGATCCAGCCTTCGCTGACGCAGTATTCCTCGACGTCGACCCTGTCTTTTCCGTTGAACGTGATGCCGATGTCGTGATCGAAGACGGCGGCCACGTGGTGCGGACTGCGCGGATCGATGGACAGGTGGTCGGGCAGTTGTGGCTTCTGCGTGGATTCCGTGGCGGTGGCGGTGGCGGTTGTGTCGGTCATGAATGTCGGTCCGGTTCCGGGTTCTTTCGAGTCTCTTCATTTTGAACGCGATTCGAGCAGCCTCGCTTTGCACGTTCTACACTTTCGCTATTCCACTTTTGCATAGCGCCAGATGAACTCGACTGTCCGGCGCCAAGCAGTCCTTCTTGAACGCCGACCGACTCGCCACAAAGCCTGCTCGACGCGTCGCATTGTTATCATCGTTATTCCATATCTGAATAGCGTTCCGAAGGAGCTGCTTTGATGAAGACGACGACCCGCCGCCTGACCATCCCACTGCGCACCATGGCCTTGTGCGCAGTGCTGCTCGCAGGCAGCGCCGCCTCCCAGGCGCAAGAGCTCGTGGTCTCGGCCGCCGCCAGTTTGACCAACGCGTTCCAAGCCGTCGGCCGGGCCTTCGAGCAGAGCAAGCCGGGTGCCAAGGTCACCTTCAACTTCGCGGCATCGGGACCGTTGCTCGCGCAGATCCAGCAAGGCGCGCCGGTCGACGTGTTCGCGTCGGCCGACCAGGAAACGATGAACAAGGCCGCAACCGCGAACCTCGTGGCGGCGCCGACGCGGGTCGACTTCGCAGCCAACACGCTGGTGCTCATCGTGCCCGCCACCGCCAAGGAAACGCCCAGGAAGCTCGGCGACTTGCGCGGCGCGACGTACCAACGCGTGTCGACCGGCACGCCGGCCACCGTGCCCGTCGGCCGCTACACCACCGAGGCCATCGAAAAGGCCGGCCTCACCGCCAAGCTGCAGCCCAGATGGATCTACGGCGAGAGCGTGCGGCAGGTGCTCAACTACGTGGCGCGCGGCGAGGTCGATGCCGGCTTCGTCTACCGCACCGACGCCATGATCGAACCCGACAAGACGCGCATCGCGCTGACGGTGCCGACCACCACGCCGGTGAGCTACCCCATCGCGCAGATCGCGACCAGCAAGCAGCCCGCGCTGGCCGTCGAATTCATCGCCTACGTGCGCAGCGCGCCGGGCCAAGCCATCTTGCAGCGCTTCGGTTTCTCCAAGCTTTGAGTGCGGAGAGTTCGCCCCTTTGCTCACTCCCCTCTGGCTGACGCTCAAAGTCGCCCTCATCGCCACGCTCATTGCGGGCGTGGTGGGCATTGCACTCGGCTGGTGGATGTCGCGGCGCCGGTTCGCCGGCGACAACATCATCGACGCGATCTTGATGCTGCCGATGGTGCTACCGCCCACGGTCATCGGGTACTACCTGATCGTGCTGATCGGCCGAAATGGGGTCTTCGGGCAGTACCTCGATCGCTGGTTCGGCATCAACCTCATCTTCACCTGGCAGGGCGCGGTCATCGCTGCATCGGTCGTGTCGTTTCCGCTGGTCTACAAGGGCGCGCGGGCAGCCTTCGAAGAGGTGGACGGCCGCTTCGCCAACGCGGCACGGACGCTGGGCGCCGGCGAGTTCGAAGTCTTCGTGCGCGTCGCGCTGCCGCTGGCGGTGCGCGGCATCGCGGCCGGGCTCATGCTCACCTTCGCGCGCGCAATGGGCGAGTTCGGCGCGACGCTGATGATCGCCGGCAACCTGCCCGGAAAGACGCAAACGCTGTCGATCGCGGTGTACGAAGCGGTGCAAGCCGGCAACGACCAGCTCGCGTTATGGCTCACGCTCGTGATCTCGGTGGTGTGCATCACGGTGCTCGTGGTGTCGAGCCGCTTGCTGCAGGCGCGGCATTGAGATGACTGCCTCACTGCCTTCTATTGCTCCGGCGCTCGACATCGATTTGCGGCTCACGCTTCAGACTGCCGAACGCGTCTTCGAGCTGCATTCACGCTTCACTTCGACCGCTCACCGCACCGCGTTGATGGGTGCATCGGGCTCCGGAAAGTCGACCGTGCTGATGGCAATCGCCGGCCTCACGCCCTCGGTGCGCGGTCATGTGCGTATCGGCTCGCATGCGCTACTCGACTCGGCACGCGGCATTGATCTGCCAGCGCGCTCGCGCCGCGTGGGCATGGTGTTCCAGGACTACGCGCTTTTCCCGCACATGACCGTCGCGCAAAACCTGATGTTCGGCGTGCATCGCCTCGGCACGCGGCCCGACGATGCGCAGCAGGCGCGCGTCGATGCGCTGATGCAGCAGTTCGATCTGGTCCGATTGCGCGATGCGATGCCGCGGCACTTGTCCGGCGGTCAGCGGCAGCGCGTGGCGCTGGCCCGCGCACTCGCGGCGGAGCCGCAACTGCTGCTGCTCGACGAGCCGCTGTCGGCGCTCGACGCGCCGCTGCGCGTGCGCCTACGCCGCGAGCTTGCCGAAATGCTCGACCGCGTGCGGGTGCCGACGTTGCTGGTCACGCACGACCCGCAAGACGTCGAAGCGCTGGCGCAATCGGTCATTCATATCGATAACGGGCGGGTCGTCGAGGCGGGCTCTGCCGATGCGTCGCCCGACGTGTCAACCGACGCATTGCCCGTCTTCGTCTCTACCGGAGTTCCTTGACATGCGCGCCTGGACCCTCTTCCGCTTGCTGAGGCACAGCCTGGCATCTTTCGCCACCCGCGACCGATGGTTACCGCGCCGTGTTCTCGTGGCCGGTGATTCGCAGCACAGCAGTCGGCGATGGCGTGCTGGTGCTGTTTGAGCGTGACGGTCATGCGCCACGTGCGCAACCTGGTCCGCATCGAAGTGCGCATTCTGGACTGATTGCATCGGTGCCGGCATCAGCCGCATGTGCTGCACAGTGCCGTCAGAATGAGCGCTTTTCATCCCTGCACACATGATCGTCCGACCCCGACCCCATTGGCTGCGCATGCTCTTCGTGTGGCGCGGGTCGGTGCTTCGCGACATCGCACCGCAACTGCTGGCGACGACGCTGTTCGCCATCGCCATCACCCTGCTCCACGGCCGCGTTTTCCAGTGGAAGATCCCGCTCAATTTCGTGCCCTTCTCGCTCATAGGCCTGACGCTGGCGATCTTTCTCGGCTTCAGGAACAGCACGAGCTACGCGCGGTACTGGGAGGCGCGAACGCTGTGGGGCACCCTGCTCAACGAGACGCGGTCGCTGGTGCGCCAGGCGCTCACGCTGGTCGATGAGCCCGAGCGTGCGTCGGCGTTGACGCAACGGCTGATCGCCTTCGTGCATGCGTTGCGGCATCAGTTGCGCAGTACCGATCCGACGGCGGACCTTGCACGGCTGCTGTCGCCTGCGGAATGCGAGCGACTTTCGGCCGTGCAGTACAAGCCCGCCGTCCTGCTCCTGATGGCTGGCGAATGGCTGCGCGACCAACGGCAAGCCGGCCGACTCGCACCCGCGTTGCAGCAGGCGATGGAATGGCCGCTCAGCCGCCTCAGTGAAGCACTCGGCGGCTGCGAACGCATTGCCAGCACACCCATTCCGTTCACTTATGCGGTCATCATTCATCGCACGATCTACATCTATTGCGTACTACTGCCCTTTGGCCTGATCGATTCGATCGGCCCCATGACGCCGGTAATCGTGGCCTTCATCGCCTACACCTTCTTTGCGCTCGAAGCGCTCGCCGCAGAGATTGAAGAGCCCTTCGGCGAAGCGGCCAACGACCTCGCTCTCGACGCCATGTCCCACATGATCGAGTCGACATTGCGGGAGATGATGGGGGAACTCGCGGCAACCCCGAAACCGGTTCCAGCCAACTTCATCTTGACTTGAAACCCTTCGCAAGCGATTGCGAATTGGACGGCGTATGTTCCGTGAGTTCAATTTTTCAAGCCTAGCTTTAAGCCAACGCACCGGAAGCTTTTTATGACCCTCACCCACGCCTACGCGGCCCAGTCCGCCACCACGCCGCTCGCCCCTTTCACCTTCGAGCGCCGCACGCCCACCGCACGCGATGTCGCCATCGACATCCTCCATTGCGGCGTGTGCCACTCCGATCTGCACACCGCCAAAAGCGAATGGGGGCCATCGGTTTTTCCGTGCGTGCCGGGCCATGAAATCGTCGGCCGCGTCACCGCCATTGGCAGCGATGTCTCCAAGTTCAAGGTCGGCGACATCGTCGGAGTCGGCTGCATGGTCGACAGCTGCCAGCACTGCCAGCCTTGCGCCGACGGGCTCGAACAGTATTGCGACAACGGTATGACCGGCACCTACAACAGCCAGGAACAGATCTCGCGCGCCAACACGCTCGGCGGCTACTCCGACCACATCGTCGTCTTCGAAAAGTTCGTGCTGAAAGTAACGCACGACGAAAAAGACCTGGCCGCCGTGGCGCCGCTGCTGTGCGCCGGCATCACGACCTACTCCCCGCTGCGTCACTGGAAAGTCGGCCCGGGCCACAAGGTCGGCATCGTCGGTTTGGGCGGCCTTGGCCACATGGGCGTGAAGATCGCTGCGGCGCTGGGAGCGCATGTAGTGCTCTTCACCACATCGCCAGGCAAGTCGGCCGACGCGCTGCGTCTCGGCGCCAAGGAAGTCGTGGTGTCGAAGAACCCCAACGAAATGAAGGCGCATCTCAACAGCTTCGACTTCATCCTCAACACCGTGGCCGTGTCGCACGACCTCGACCCGTTCCTCGCGCTGCTGAAGATGGACGGCACGATGACGCTGGTCGGCGCGCCGAGCACGCCGCATCCTTCCCCTGGCGTCTTCGGCCTGATCACCAAGCGTCGCAGCATCGCGGGCTCGATGATCGGCGGCATCCCGGAGACGCAGGAGATGCTCGACTTTTGCGCCAAGCACAACATCGTCTCGGACATCGAAGTCATCAAGATGCCGCAGATCAACGAAGCCTACGAGCGCATGCTCAAGAGCGACGTCAAGTACCGCTTTGTCATCGACATGTCGACGGTGCAGTAAACCCTCTGATGAAAATCAGCGCACGCAACGCCCTTCCAGGCAAGATCATTTCGATCGTCCGTGGTCCAGTCACCACTGAAGTGACACTCGAAATTGCCACCGGCGTCGAGCGTGATGATCGGGACCGACTGAGCGAACGCTGGCCCTCGCTCTTGGCGTGACGCAGCGCGAGCAAATTGCGGCGGTCGTGGCCGAAGCCACGCGCCGCTTCGGCCGAGCGAGGCGCTCGTCAACAACGCAGGCTATGGCTATCTCGCTGCCATCGAGGAAAGCGAAGACGCTGAAGTGCGCGCCATGTTCGAGACCAACGTCTTGCGACTCGTCGACATGACGAAGGCGGTGCGGACCGCCCTTCCCTTAACCCACGAACTAGCTCTGCGCTGACGCCAAGGCCGCGTTGAGCGTCGCACTGGGCCGCATGATGGCGTCGCACTTCTTTGGATCGGCAAGGTAGTAGCCGCCGATGTCGGCAGGCTTGCCTTGCACTGCTGCAAGCTCGTCGACGATCTTCTTTTCGCCGTCGGTGAGGCTCTTGGCCAGCGCGGTGAAACTCGACTGCAATTGCTTGTCGTCCGTTTGTGCCGCGAGCTCTTGCGCCCAGTACATGGCCAGATAGAACTGGCTGCCGCGGTTGTCGAGCTGGCCGGTCTTGGGTGACGGGTTCTTGTTGTTGTCCAGCAGTTTGCCGGTTGCAACATCCAGCGTCTTCGCGAGGATGACCGCCTGCTTGTTGCCGGTCTTCAGGCCCAGGTCTTCGAGCGACACGGCCAGCGCCAGGAACTCGCCAAGGGAATCCCAGCGCAGGTGGTTTTCTTCCACCAGCTGCTGCACATGCTTGGGCGCCGAACCGCCGGCACCGGTCTCGTACATGCCGCCGCCGGCCATCAACGGCACGATCGACAGCATCTTGGCGCTGGTGCCCAGCTCCATGATCGGGAACAGGTCGGTCAGGTAGTCGCGCAGGATGTTGCCGGTCACCGAGATGGTGTCGAGCCCACGAATCACGCGCTCCAGCGTGTAGCGCATCGCTCGCACCTGCGACATGATCTGGATGTCGAGGCCGGTGGTGTCGTGGTCCTTCAGGTAGAGCTTGACCTTCTTGATGACCTCGTTCTCATGCGGGCGGTACGGGTCGAGCCAGAACACGGCGGGCGTGCCCGAATTGCGGGCGCGCGTGACGGCCAGCTTGACCCAGTCGCGGATGGGCGCGTCCTTCACCTGGCACATGCGCCAGATGTCGCCCTTCTCGACGTTTTGCGAGAGCAGCACTTCCCCAGTGGCAAGGTCGACGATGTTGGCCACGCCGTCATCGGGGCACTCGAAGGTCTTGTCGTGCGAACCGTATTCCTCGGCTTGCTGGGCCATCAGGCCGACGTTGGGAACGGTGCCCATGGTCTTTGGGTCGAAGTTGCCGTTCCACTTGCAGAAGTTGATGATCTCCTGGTAGATGCGGGCGAAGGTCGACTCGGGCATCACGGCCTTCACGTCCTTCAGGCGGCCGTCCGCCCCCCACATCTTGCCGCCGTTGCGGATCATCGCGGGCATCGACGCGTCCACGATGATGTCGTTGGGCGAATGGAAGTTGGTGATGCCCTTGGCCGAGTCGACCATCGCCAGCTCGGGCCGATGCTCGTGGCAGGCGTGCAAGTCCTTGATGACCTGCTCACGCTGCGACGACGGCAGCGTCTCGAGCTTGTCGTACAGGTTGACCATGCCGTTGTTGACGTTGACGCCAAGCTCTTCGAACAGCTTGGCGTGCTTCTCGAACGCATCCTTGTAGAAGATGCGCACGCAGTGGCCGAACACGATGGGGTGCGACACCTTCATCATGGTGGCCTTGACGTGCAACGAGAACATCACGCCTGTCTTGTGCGCGTCTTCGATTTCTTTCTCGTAGAAGGCAATCAATTCCTTCTTACTCATGAACATGCTGTCGATGATCTCGCCGTCTTTCAGCGGCACCTTGGCCTTGAGCACGATGGTCTTCCCGGTCGCGGTGGTGAGTTCCATCTTGACGTCGCGCGCCTTGTCGAGGGTCATCGACTTTTCGCCGTGATAGAAGTCGCCGCGATGCATGTGCGACACATGCGAGCGCGAGGCCTGGCTCCAGTCGGCCATGCTGTGCGGGTGCTTGCGGGCGTAGTTCTTGACGGCCAGCGGCGCGCGACGGTCGGAGTTGCCTTCGCGCAGTACCGGGTTCACGGCGCTGCCGGTGCACTTACCGTAGCGGGCGCGAATCGCTTTGTCTTCGTCGGTCTTCGGGGCTTCCGGATAGTCGGGCAATGCGTAGCCCTTGCCCTGCAGTTCTTTGATGCAGGCCTGAAGCTGCGACACCGATGCGCTGATGTTCGGCAGCTTGATGATGTTGGTGTCCGGCAGCAGCGTGAGCCGGCCGAGTTCTGCCAGGTTGTCGGGCCGGCGCTGGGCTTCGGTCAGAAATTCCGGGAACTCGCCCAGGACGCGGGCCGCCACCGAAATGTCGCTGGTGGTGACCGTGATGCCGGCCGGCGCGGTGAATGCGCGGACGATCGGCAAAAACGCCGCTGTCGCCAGCGCCGGCGCCTCGTCGGTCAGCGTGTAAATGATGGTCGGTTCGGTCGTCGTGCCCATGCGCGTGATTCCTTGATGAAGATGCGTAATTGTCGCTCTGTCGCCGAGCGGACTGCCAGTCCGAACGCTGGAAAACCCTGATTTCACGAATGCATCGGTCCATTTTTGGATTGAATTGGACTGACCGGCGCTGAAGGTCGAAACTTTTCCCGGACACGATGACTCCACTGACCTACCCCTCGCCTGCACTCTCGGCCCGGTCCTCACCATATGCCGACGCGGCTTCCGTCGTGGGCGACGTGCTGATGCGCCGCGCCGGTGAGCCCGGTGCGCTGCTGCCGATCCTCCACGACGTGCAGGATGCGCTCGGCTACGTCCCTGCCGACCAGGTGCCGCCCATCGCCGAGGCATTGAACGTGTCGCGCGCCGAGGTGCACGGCGTCGTCACTTACTACCACCACTTTCGGAGCGCGCCCGCGGCGCGGCATGTGCTGCAGATCTGCCGCGCCGAGGCGTGTCAGTCGATGGGCGCCAATGCGCTGATGGCGCATGCGGAACTCCGCCTCGGCTGTTCGGCGCACGACAGCGCGAAGAGCAGCACTTCGGCAGATGGCGCCTTCACTCTGGAGCCGGTCTTTTGCCTCGGCTTGTGCGCCTCGTCGCCAGCCTTGCTGCTCGACGATGAATTGCACGCGCGCATGACGCCGCGGGCTTTCGATGCCTTGATCGCCGAAGTCGTCGCTGTTGCCGAGCCGGTCGGGACCACAACATGAATGCGGTCACCGTGTACGTCCCGCGCGATGCTGCCGCACTCGCTGTCGGTGCCGACCGCGTGGCGCGCCGCATTGCAGACGAGGCGCAAATGCGTGGACTCGACGTCCACATCGTGCGCAACGGATCGCGCGGCCTGATGTGGCTCGAACCTCTGGTCGAGGTCGCCACGTCGGCAGGTCGCGCCGCGTACGGGCCGGTGACGCCTGGCGATGTCGCGGGCCTGTTCGATGCCGACTTCATCGTGCCGACCGGCGCCAGGCCACATCCCCTGCATCTCGGCCTGACTGACGACATCCCGTATCTCAAGAACCAGGAGCGCCTGACCTTCGCGCGCATGGGTATCACCGACCCGCTGTCGCTCGCCGACTACGAAGCCCATGAAGGTTACGCCGGCCTGGGCCGTGCGATGACCTTGATGCCCGCGGACATCGTGCAGCAGGTGCTCGACTCGGGCCTCCGCGGGCGCGGTGGCGCAGCATTTCCGGCGGGCATCAAATGGAAGACGGTGCTCGCCACGCCCGCGTCGCAAAAGTACATCGTCTGCAACGCCGACGAAGGCGATTCGGGCACCTTCTCGGACCGCATGACGATGGAGGGCGACCCGTTCATGCTGATCGAGGGCATGACCATCGCTGGCATCGCGACCGGCGCGACGAAAGGCTATGTCTACATCCGCTCAGAGTATCCGCACGCGATCTCCACGATGAACGAGGCCATCGGCATCGCCAACGCGGCCGGCTTTCTCGGCGAAGACATCCTCGGCTCGGGCCACGATTTTTCGCTCGAAGTGCGCAAGGGCGCCGGCTCGTACGTGTGCGGCGAAGAAACCGCGCTGCTCGAAAGCCTCGAAGGCAAGCGCGGCATCGTGCGCGCCAAGCCGCCGCTGCCGGCCATCACCGGCCTCTTCGGCAAGCCGACGCTCATCAACAACGTGATCACGCTGGCCAGCATTCCGGTGATCCTTGCGCGTGGTGCGGCGTTCTATCGCGACTTCGGCGTCGGGCGCTCGCGCGGCACGCTGCCGATTCAGCTGGCCGGCAACATCAAGCACGGCGGACTGGTCGAGAAGGCCTTCGGCGTGACGCTGCGCGAACTGCTCTACGACTACGGCGGCGGCTCGGCGTCGGGCCGGCCGATCAAGGCGGTGCAGGTCGGCGGTCCGCTCGGCGCCTACCTGCCGGAGTCGAAATGGGATTTGCCGCTCGACTACGAAGCGTATGCGGCGGCCGGCGGCACGGTCGGGCATGGCGGCATCGTGGTGCACGACGACACGGCCGATTTGTCGAAGCTGGCACGCTACGCAATGGAGTTCTGCGCCATCGAATCGTGCGGCAAGTGCACGCCCTGCCGCATCGGCTCGACCCGCGGCGTCGAGGTGATCGACAAGATCCGCGCGAACCACGGCCGAGAAGAGCAAGTCATGCACGTCGAGCTGTTGCGCGACCTGTGCGACACGATGCTCCACGGCTCGCTCTGCGCCATGGGTGGCATGACGCCCTTCCCGGTGCTGTCGGCGCTCGACCACTTCCCGCAGGACTTCGGCATCGTCGCGGTCGAATCCATTGCGCCACTGCCTGCCTGAACCGGCCTGAAGCCGTCAAACGAAGTCACCGGACCAACCCATGCTGGACACCCACAAAGACACCGACTACGGCACGCCCCGTCGCGAATCACCGCGCGAGGTCACGCTCGAAATCGACGGCAACGAAGTGACAGTGCCGGCCGGCACGTCGTTGATGCGCGCTGCCGTCGACGCCGGCATCCAGGTGCCCAAGCTCTGCGCCACCGACAGCCTGGAACCCTTCGGCTCTTGCCGCCTGTGCCTGGTCGAGATCGATGGCCGAAAGGGTTATCCGGCCTCGTGCACCACGCCTGCCGAGGCCGGCATGAAGGTGCGCACGCAAACGCCCAAGCTGCAGCAATTGCGCAAGGGCGTGATGGAGCTCTACATCTCCGACCATCCGCTCGACTGCCTGACCTGCGCGGCCAACGGCGACTGCGAACTGCAGGACATGGCGGGCGTGACCGGCTTGCGCAACGTCCGCTACGGCTTCGACGGCGCCAACCATCTGAAGGCGAAGAAAGACGAGTCGAACCCCTACTTCACCTATGACCCAAGCAAGTGCATCGTGTGCAACCGCTGCGTGCGCGCCTGCGAAGAAACGCAGGGCACCTTCGCGCTGACGATCAGCGGCCGCGGCTTCGAGTCGCGCGTGTCGCCGGGGCAAGACGAACCCTTCATGGAGTCGGAATGCGTGAGTTGCGGCGCCTGCGTCTCGGCCTGCCCGACCGCCACGCTGCAGGAGAAGTCGGTCATCTGGCTCGGTCAGCCGGAGCACAGCGTCATCACCACCTGCGCCTACTGCGGCGTGGGTTGCGGCTTCAAAGCGGAGATGAAAGGCAACGAAGTCGTGCGCATGACGCCGTGGAAAGACGGCAAGGCCAACGAGGGCCACTCGTGCGTCAAGGGCCGCTTCGCCTGGGGCTACGCAACGCATCAAGACCGGATGTTGAAGCCGATGATCCGCGAGAAGATCACCGACCCATGGCAGGAGGTGAGCTGGGATGTGGCGGTGGACCACGCGGCCAGCGAGTTCAAGCGGCTCCAGGCCAAGTACGGCAAAGATTCGATCGGTGGCATCACCTCGTCACGCTGCACCAACGAAGAAACCTACCTGGTGCAAAAGCTGGTCCGCACCGCTTTCGGCAACAACAACGTCGACACCTGTGCGCGCGTGTGCCACTCGCCGACCGGCTATGGGCTGGGCCAGACGCTCGGCACGTCCGCCGGCACGCAGACCTTCAAGTCTGTCGAGCAAGCCGACGTGATCGTGGTCATCGGCGCGAACCCGACCGACGGCCATCCGGTGTTCGCGTCGCGCATGAAGAAGCGGCTGCGCGGCAGCGCCACCGTGGCTGGCGCCAGGCTGATCGTGATCGACCCACGCCGCATCGACATCGTGCGCTCGCCGCATGTGCAAGCGGATCACCACTTGCAGCTGAAGCCCGGCACCAACGTGGCGGTGATCACCGCGATGGCGCATGTCGTGGTCAGCGAAGGGCTCGTCGCCGAAGCATTCGTGGCCGAACGTTGCGACGCCAAGTCGTTCGGCGAATGGCGCGAATTCGTGGCGCGTGCCGAGAATTCGCCCGAGGCGATGGAAGCGGCGACCGGGGTGCCGTCGGCCGACCTGCGCGCAGCGACACGCCTCTATGCGAATGCCGCGAACGGTGCCATCTACTACGGCCTGGGCGTGACCGAACACAGCCAGGGCTCGACGATGGTGATGGGCATCGCCAACCTCGCGATGGCCACCGGCAACGTCGGCCGTGAAGGTGTGGGCATCAACCCGTTGCGCGGACAGAACAACGTGCAGGGTGCATGCGACATGGGCTCGTTCCCGCATGAACTGCCCGGCTACCGGCACGTATCCGACAGCATCACGCGCGCGTCGTTCGAAGCAGCGTGGGGTGTCGAGATCAGCCCTGAGCCGGGCCTGCGCATACCCAACATGTTCGATGCGGCGTTGAGCGGCAGCTTCAAGGGTCTGTATTGCGAAGGCGAGGACATCGTGCAGTCGGACCCCAACACGCAGCACGTGGCCGCCGCCATGATGGCGATGGAATGCGTGGTGGTGCAAGACCTCTTTCTGAACGAGACCGCCAAGTACGCGCACGTGTTTTTGCCCGGCTCGTCGTTCCTCGAAAAAGACGGCACTTTCACCAACGCCGAGCGGCGCATTTCGCGCGTGCGCAAAGTGATGCCGCCCAAGGCCGGACTGGCCGATTGGGAAGTGACGCAGAAGCTGGCGCAGGCGCTGGGCTATCCGATGCACTACGCCAGCCCGAAAGAAATCATGGACGAGATCGCCGCGCTGACGCCGACTTTTTCCGGCGTGAGCTACGAGCGGCTCGACGAACTCGGCAGCATCCAGTGGCCGTGCAATGCCGACGCGCCCGAGGGAACGCCGACCATGCACATCGACGCCTTCGTGCGCGGCAAGGGCAAATTCATCGTCACGCAGTACGTGGCGACGGACGAGAAGGTCACGCGCAAATTTCCGCTGCTGCTGACCACTGGCCGCATCCTGTCGCAGTACAACGTCGGCGCGCAAACCCGTCGCACCGACAACAACCAGTGGCACAGCGAAGACCGGCTGGAAATCCATCCGCACGACGCCGAGGAGCGCGGCATCGCGGAAGACGACTGGGTCGGTATCAAGAGCCGTGCCGGGGAGACGGTGCTGCGCGCGACGGTGTCCGAGCGCATGCAGCCGGGTGTGGTCTACACGACATTCCACTTCCCGGAATCGGGTGCCAACGTCATCACCACCGACAACTCCGACTGGGCCACCAACTGCCCTGAATACAAGGTGACAGCGGTGCAGGTCATGCCTGTGATGCAGCCTTCTGCGTGGCAACAGGAATACAGCCGGTTCCACAAGGTGCAGTTGGATCTGTTGGCTGCGCGCGCCGAGCCAGCAGATGTCGCGTCGGCGAAATGACGGTCCTGCGCGATGCAAGTTGATTCGCTGGTACGCATGGCCAACCAGATCGGCACCTTCTTCGAGGCGATGCCCGACCGCGAGGAGGCGCTGGAAGGCATTGCGCAGCACTTAAAGCGATTCTGGGAACCGCGCATGCGGCGTGCGTTACTGGCGCACGTCGACCAAAGTGGCAGAGGCGACACCACCGACTTAAGCGCAATGGTCGTCGAAGCAATCAGCCTGCACCGCGACGTGTTGGGCTGACCAGAGCGCATCGGAAGCGCCCGGCGCCCGGCTCAGGTCTGGACGGTGAACGCCATCGCCAGACCGTTCATGCAGTAGCGCAGGCCGGTCGGCGGCGGACCGTCGTCGAAAACGTGACCCAGGTGGCCGCCGCAGCGCCGGCACAGCACCTCGTCCCGGCTCATGCCCAGGCTGTTGTCAGACGTCTTTTCGACCGAGTTGTCCATCGGCTGGTAGAAGCTGGGCCAGCCGGTGCGGCTGTCGAACTTGGTGGTCGACGAGAACAACGGCAACTTGCAGCCAGCGCACGAGAACGTGCCGGTACGCTTTTCCTTGTCGAGCGGGCTGGAGTACGGCCGCTCGGTGCCCGCCTCGCGAAGCACCTGAAATTGCTCGGGCGTGAGCATCGCCTTCCACTGCGCCTCGGTGTGCGTCACCTCGTAGGCCTTGGCGGCGCGGGCGACCGGAGTGAGCAACAAGCCGGGAAGCGTGCCGAGCGCGCCGGCCGCGAGAGTGAAAAGAAATTGCCTGCGGGGTGCCATGGGTTCTCCGATGAGGTGTCTGGTTGACGCAATCCGGAGTTTCGGCGGCGTTTGGTACCTGCTGTGTACGCAGACAAACGCGCCGTGGATTCTTTTACTGGGACTTTTCCGGACAACAAAGCACTGGCGCACCTCCCATAATCTTTCGATGAAGCGCGAATCTTCCTTGCTTGGATGGCCGGCTGGCGCCGGCGAGGCGGCGGCGCTGGCGCGCGGGCTCGATGCCCATCGCTCGCCATTGGGGTCTGCATCGGGCTGGCCGCTAGCCTTGCGCACAACGCTGGAATTGATGTTGCCGGCACATGCGCAGATGGTGCTTTTCTGGGGGCCCGAGCTGGTCGCGCTGTACAACGACGCCTACGCGCCGACCATCGGCCTGAAGCACCCGACAGCCTTCGGAAGGCCGGCGGCAGAAAACTGGGCAGAACTGTGGGACGACCTCGGCCCGCTGTTGAATCAGGTGTTGCAACAGGGCGAGAGTTTTTCGGCCATCGACAGACCGTTCCATATCGATCGCCACGGCCATCTCGAAGAAGTGTTCTTCGACGTGTCGTTCTCCCCCGTGCGCGAGGCCAACGACCACATCGGCGGCGTGCTGTGCCTCGTCAACGAAACCACCGAGCGCGTACACGGTCGCCTGGCACTTGCCGAAAGTGAAACGCGCCTTCGCGATGCGTCACGGCGCACCGCACTTGCCCTGAGCGCGAGCGCCATCGTCGGCACCTGGATGTGGGACGTGCAGACCGACATGGTGTTCGCCGATGAAGCCCTCGCGACGGCTTTTTCCTTGCAGGCGCCGGACAGGCAAGGCGGCCTGCCGATTTCGCGATTTCTGGAAGCGATTCATCCCGATGACCTGTCCAAAGTGCAGGCAGCCATCGCCGAGTCGCTTGCCCAGGGCGCGCCGTACCGCGTCGAGTACCGGGTGCGGACGCTCGACGCTCGCTGGCGGTGGGTGGAGGCCAGCGGTTACGTAGAACACGACGCAATGAACCGGCCCCTGCGCTTTCCTGGCGTGATGGTCGACATCGACAGCCGCAAGCTCGCCGAACAGGCGCTGCGGGAAACCAACAAGCAACTGCGACTGGCGCAGGCGGCGGGCGGCATCGGCGTCTTTCTGCTCGACATCGCGACCAACGAACTGAGTGTGTCGGCAGAGTTCTGTCGCATCTTCGGCGTGCCCGTGCGGCCTG
The DNA here is from genome assembly GCF_035018765.1 of Variovorax sp. RTB1. Taxonomy (NCBI): domain Bacteria; kingdom Pseudomonadati; phylum Pseudomonadota; class Betaproteobacteria; order Burkholderiales; family Comamonadaceae; genus Variovorax; species Variovorax sp. RTB1. Next base: position 28,430 of record NZ_JASJXG010000016.1, on the reverse strand, counting down.
AATTCCAGGCCTCGGTCGTCGAAGCCTTGCGCATCGACGCGGTGGAGCCGATGTCGACTCTGACGAACCGCGTCGATGGCTCGTTGCGCCTCAATGTCGAATACCGCATTCGCCGCGCCGACGATCAGTCGTTGCGCTGGATCGCACGGCGTGCCGAACTGGTTCGCAACGACGCCGGCAAGCCGATGTTGTTGCGCGGCGTAGTGCAGGACATCACAGGGGCCAAGCAGGTCGAAGCCACTTTGCGCCAGAGCGAGGGCCGCTTTCGTGCGCTGGCCCAGGCAGTGCCCAACCAGGTTTGGACCGCAGCAGGAGACGGCCGGCTCGACTGGTTCAATGACCAGGTCTATGAGTACTCCGGCATGCACTTCGAGCAGCTCGAAGGCAACGGCTGGGCGACGATCGTCCATCCAGACGACCTGCCCGATGTCGTGTCGCAATGGCAGCTTTCGCTTGCGACGCAATTGCCCTACGCAGCGGAGTTTCGGCTTCGTCGGCTCGACGGCGACTACCGTTGGCATCTGGTGCGCGCCCATCCGGTGCAGGACGGCGACGGTCACGTCGGCGAAACCGGCGAAGGCAGCGCGCCGATGCGCTGGGTCGGTACCAACACCGACATCAACGACCAGAAGGCAGCGCAGGAGCGCCTCGCGCAAAGCGTCGAAGAGCGCACGCGCGACCGCGACCGGCTGTGGCAACTAAGCGCCGACATCATGGTCGTCGGCGACTTCGTAGGGATCATTCGGGCGATCAACCCGGCTTGGGAAACGTTGCTCGGCTGGACCGAAGCGGAATTGGTCGGCCAGCCCCTGCTCGATTTTGTGCACCCGGACGACATCGACTCGACGGTGGCGGAAATCGCCAAGCTGTCGCGTGGGCAGATCACGCTGCGCTTTGAAAACCGGTACCGCCACAAGGACGGCAGCTATCGCACGTTGTCATGGAGCGCGGTGCCCGACACGGACTCTCTTCATGCGGTCGGGCGCGACATCACGGCGCTGCGCGACTCCGAGTCGCGGCTGCGCCAAAGCCAGAAGATGGAAGCCATAGGGCAACTCACCGGCGGCATCGCGCACGACTTCAACAACCTGCTGCAAGGCATCACCGGCTCGATCGAGATCGTGCGGCGCCGCGTCGCGCTGGGCCGCACCGACGACCTCGATCGCTACATGAGTTCGGCAACACAGTCGGCGCATCGTGCAGCCGCGCTCATTCAACGGCTGCTGGCCTTCTCGCGGCGCCAGACGCTCAACCCGCGCGCGGTCGATGTCAACGCATTGATCGGCTCGATGGAAGACCTGCTGCGCCGCACGCTGAGTGAGCAGGTGCGGCTCGAGGTGCAGTTGGCCGACGGCGTAGGCGCTGCGCTGGGTGACGAGCCGCAACTCGAAAGCGCCATCCTCAACCTGGCCATCAATGCGCGCGACGCCATGCCGCATGGCGGTGCTCTGATCTTGTCGACCGGCCATGCGACGCTGCGCGAATCCGAGACGCGCCATCACGAAGGCCTGGACGCCGGCGACTACATCGCGATTTCGGTCGCCGACACCGGCACCGGCATGTCGCCTGAAGTCCTGGCCAAGGTGTTCGACCCCTTCTTCACGACCAAGCCCATCGGCCAGGGCACCGGCCTCGGACTTTCCATGGTGTACGGCTTCGCACAACAGTCGCGCGGTCATGTCCGCATCGAAAGCCGCGTCGGCCACGGCACGCGCGTGACGCTTTATTTGCCGCCAGCCCATGCCGACGCCGCTGCAGCCGTCGAGGCGGAGGCCGCAGCCGCTGCGCTACCGCAGGGACGCGGCGAAGTCGTGATGGTGGTCGAGGACGATCCGGCCGTTCGACTGCTGGTGCTCGACGTGCTGGCCGACCTCGGCTATCGCACCATCGAGGCCGTCGACGGCACCACGGCCATGCCGATATTGCAGTCCGCGGTGCCGATCGATCTGCTGGTCACCGACGTTGGCCTGCCAGGCATCAACGGCCGGCAGTTGGCTGAGTTCGCACGCCAGCAGCGGCCCGGCTTGCACGTGCTTTTCATGACCGGCTATGCGGAACATGCAACGACTCGCGCCGAGTTTCTGGAGCCTGGCATGGACCTGATCGCCAAGCCCTTCGCAATCGACGATTTCGCGCAGCACATCGAGCAGATCGTGCGAGGGCCGTCGAGCTGATCGCGTCCGCCCGCGCGACCGATATTCCGGCGCGGCTCGACCGCTTGCCCTGGTCGCGCTGGCACTGGCGCGTGGTCATGGCGCTCGGTATCGCGTGGGTGCTCGACGGACTCGAAGTGACGCTGGTCGGCTCGATCGGCGCGGTGCTCGAACGTGCCGACACGCTGGCGCTCACCGCGACCGAGATCGGCTGGTCGGGTTCCGTCTACATCGCCGGTGCGGTCGTGGGTGCCCTGCTGTTTGGCCGGCTGACCGACAGGCTCGGCCGCAAGAAGCTGTTTCTCGTCACGCTGGTGGTCTACACGATCGGCACGCTGGCGACGGCGTTCTCGAACGACTTCGCCTTCTTCGCGCTCTGCCGCTTCGTCACCGGACTGGGCATCGGCGGCGAATACGCGGCCATCAACTCGGCCATCGACGAACTCATTCCGGCGCGGCTGCGGGGGCGTGTCAACCTCGCGATCAACGGAAGTTTCTGGGTCGGTGCAGCGCTCGGTGCCGGGCTCAGTCTGGTACTGCTAGACCCCCGCGTGCTCGGGGCGGTGTGGGGCTGGCGCGTCGGCTTCGGACTCGGCGCAGTGCTGGCCGTCGCCATATTGCTGGTACGGCGCGACGTGCCTGAAAGTCCGCGCTGGCTGATCGCGCAAGGCCGCGAAGAGGAAGCTCGTCGCATCCTCGACACCATCGAATGCGAAGTGGCAGCGGAATGCGGGCCGCTGCCACCGGCGGTCGGCCTGACGGTGTCGGGCCGGCGCACGCCGCCAACGATGCGCGAGGTCGCGCACGTGCTGTTGCGCAAGTACCGGCGCCGCAGCGTGGTCGCGATGGCCTTGATGGTCTCGCAGGCCTTTTTCTACAACGCGATCTTCTTCACCTACGCGCTGGTGCTCACGCGCTTTCATGGCGTACCCGAAGGCCGCGTGGCGCTCTACATCTTTCCGTTCGCGCTCGGTAACGTGCTCGGTCCGTTGCTGCTCGGCCCGCTGTTCGATCGCATCGGGCGGCGCAGGATGATCGCGTTCACCTATGTGCTGTCGGGCGTCGGGCTGGCGCTCACCGGCGGCGCGTTCATGCTGGGTTGGCTCGACGCGTTGACGCAGGCGCTGTGCTGGTCTGCGGTGTTCTTTCTGGCGTCGGCGGCGGCCAGCTCGGCGTATCTGACGGTGAGCGAAGTGTTTCCTCTGGAGATGCGGGCGCTGGCCATCTCGATCTTCTATGCAGTGGGCACGGGCGCGGGTGGTTTCGCTGCGCCGGTGTTGTTCGGCATGCTGATCGAAACCGGCAGCCGCGCCGCGGTGACGGTCGGCTATTGCATCGGCGCCGCGCTGGTCATCGTGGCGGGCTTGCTGGCCCTGCGGATGGGCGTGGACGCGGAACGCAAATCGCTGGAGGATGTGGCGCCGCCACTGGGCGCGGACTGACTTTGAAAAAGTGGGTGCAGGCGCAGCCTGGCCACCGACCGTCCTCAAACCGCGCAGGTTCTGAATCCGAAGAAGCCATCGTCACGACCCGGCGCGGCAAAGTCGCGCCGCTTGTCGGAGCGCAGCCGGGCGCGGGTCGCGAACGATGCACCGCGCAGCACGCGCGCCTGGCCGAAGGCGGGCACCGGATCGAAGGCACTGCCGGCACTCCACGGGTCGGCCTTGAAGCCGACCCACGGCTGCAAGGTTCCAGCGGTCCACTCCTGCACGTCGGACCACCGAAAGCCACGGCGTGCCGCCGTGTGCGCAGCGATCTCCCATTCGACTTCGGTCGCGACGCGGCGACCGGCCCAGCGGGCCCAGGCATCGGCCTCCCACCAGCTCAAGTGCACGGCACTCTGCTGGCCCGCGGCACGCACCGTGGTGCCGAAGCGGCGTTGCAACACCGAGCCACCGCTGCCATGCCGCGCACCGCCGATCTGCTCGACATAGCGTGGCGCGCGACGCCCTTCGACCTGCGCGTTGAGCCAGCGCCATCCCTCGGGATGCCAGAGCGCGCTCGCGTCGTAGCCGCCATCGTCGACGAACTCGATGAATTGGCTCCAGGTGATCGGCTGCGCATCGATCTCGAACTCTGGCACTTCGATGCGGTCGCCGCCGCGTTCCTGTGCAAAGACGAAACCGGCATCGGGCAAACCTAGCTCCCACGTCGTCGCAGGCACCAGCAAGGGTTCACGCGTGACGGCAGTCGGGGTCTGCTCGATGCCGAGCGGCAAACCGAGTGCTTGCGCCGTCACGACCAGCTGCTCGCCGCACAGATCTTCATAAAACAACGCGAGCCGATAGAAGTACAACCCGGCATCCGTTTCTGCCGCGTGTTCCAGCAGCTCGAGCGTGCTCTCCAGCGTTTCGAGCAGATAGGCCTTGGTCTGGCTCAGGTCGGGCAAGTCGGGCAACCAGCGTGTATCGGGCGTGCGCTGCGTCGGGTTCCACCAGCCGTCGGCGTTGGGGTCGATGGCAGCCAGCCGCGTCGGACGCGCCGGGCAATCGGCGCCGAAAGCACGCTGCGTGTTGCGGGCGATCCACCACTCGGAAAACCAGCCGACGTGGCCGGCCATCCAGACCGGCGACGCGACACCCTCTTCGCCCTCTGCATACTCAGCAGCGGCCGGCAACTCGACCGAGCCCCACACGTTTTCGCACAGCGACAGCAGGTGCAACGTGTGATTGCGTGCATCGATCAGCGCCAGCGAAAGCAGTTCCCGGCCCGCACGCCGCATGTCGGGCGAGTCGATGGAATATGGCACCGGATGTGCGCCGAACGGCGTCGATGACGGGGGGCTCGAAGGCATGCGCGATTATGGCGACAGCCGTTGCGCACGCGGATGCGGGCTGTAACATGCGCGCTTTTGTCGAGCTCGGAGCAAGCCCCAACGCAAGCTCAAGAGGGCTCCCATCTTGTTGCGATCCGTCGGGAGATAACCCTTTGTCCGCACTTTTGAGGTTCGCGACAGTCATGGACTGGATCAGCGAAAAATTCGGCAAGCTCGCCGGTTATGCGGTGCTGTTCGCAACGCTCATCTTGGCCGGCAACGCGCTCATCCGCTGCGGCTTCGACTTCAACAATGCTCCCACGAAGCCGGCGCCACCCCCGGCTTACGAGACGGCGCCATGAACGCGATCGACAGCCCCGCGTTCCCGCGCCTGCTCCGCATCCTCGCGGTGGTGCTGGCGTTCGACGTCGTCGCATTCGGCGTCTGGAGTTTTCCGGCCCTGCGCAGCACGGCGTGGTCGGCTGGCAGCGTGTGGGTCTTCGGCCTGGCATCGGTGTGCGTGATGTGGATGGGCTACTGGATCGTGCGCAGCCGCACCCGCCTCGATGGCGACGTCATGACGCAGACGTGGTTGTGGAACAAGCGCGCGGACGCACACGATGTTGTGCAGCTCAAACTCGTACACATCCGCTGGCTCGAACGTGCCATGGCGCCGCGTTTGCGGGTGCGCCGACGCAATGGCGCGATCATCTGGTTTCACTCGGCCGACCCACGGCTGCTCACCGCTTTCATTGAGCGTGTGGCGCAGTGCGCCATGCAAACTACAGCTTCTGCTGCTGCATGAAGCGATCGAACGTGCCTTCGGTGTAGCGGAACCAAGCGTTTTCGTCACCGAGAAACTTGACCCAGTCTGGGTAGATCTTTTTCCACTCGGGGTTCGTGTGGTTAAGGTCCGAGTAAATCTGCCGCGCCGACTTGAAGGCCGCATTCATCACGTCTTGCGAGAAGGGTCGCAGCTTGGTGCCCGAGCCGACCATTTGCTTCAGCGCGATCGGGTTCTTGGCGTCGTACTTGGCCGTCATCGAGAGGTTGGCCTGTGCGGCCGCCCCTTCGACGATGGCCTTGTACTCGGCCGACAGGCCTTCCCAAGCCTTGCTGTTGATGTAGAAGTCGATTTCCGCACCACCCTCCCACCAGCCGGGGTAGTAGTAGAACGGCGCGACCTTGTTGAAGCCGAGCTGCTGGTCGTCGTAGGGGCCGACCCATTCCAGGCCGTCGAGCGTGCCCTTCTCGAGTGCCGGGTACAGGTCAGCGCCGGGGATGGATTGCGCAATGACACCGAAGGGCTCGAGCACCTTGCCGGCAAACGGATTGGTGCCGAACCTGAGGCCCTTGAGGTCGGCGATCGACTTGATTTCCTTCCGGAACCAGCCACCCATCTGCGCCCCTGTATTGCCGCCCGGCAGGTTGACGATGTTGTACTTGGCATAGAAGGCACGCATCAGCTTCATGCCGTTGCCCTCGTACATCCATGCGTTCTGCTGCCGCGTGTTCATGCCAAAAGGCACTGAGCAGCCGAGGCAAAACGCCGGGTCTTTGCCGTAGAAATAATACGGCGCGGTGTGGGCCATTTCGACCGCCCCGCTTTGCACGCCATCGACCACGCCGAACGCCGGAATAAGTTCGCCGCCTGCATGCATCGATATCTGGAACCTGCCGCCGCTCATGTCGCGGACGCTTTTAACGAAGGCCTCGCTGGTGCCGAAGATGGTGTCCAGCGACTTCGGAAAGCTGGAGGCACAACGCCAGCGCACCACCGCCTGGGCGTGCACGGCGGGCGCACTGCCGACGGCGAGGATGCCGGCAATGCCTGCGTTTTTAATGAGAGAACGACGGTCCATTGGGTTGTCTCCTGGGATGCGGGGAACTACGCAAGACGCAGCTGGTGACCGCGTTGACGGCTCTTGAAAGCTGTCGACTCGAAAGCTCGAGGGACCGGAGCATTGTAAAAACCGCCTCCCGCGCGAACGAGCGGGTTTTCCCCGCGAGGTCCCGAGGACGTTCCGGGCGGCGCAGTAACGCCGCGGATCGGATCAACGCTTCAACTCAGCGGCGTGCCTTCGACCGGGAATCGCGCCTCGATAGACGCTTGAATGCCCGCCGCGTCGAGCCCGAGCCCTGACAGCAACTTGACCGGATCGCCATGCTCGATGAAGCGGTCGGGCAAGCCGAGCTGCAGCACAGGCTTCTGGAGGCCGGCCACTTGCAGCGCCTCGAGCACCGCGCTACCCGCGCCGCCCATGATCGCGCCCTCCTCGAGTGTGACGATGGCATCGTGCGACTTGGCCATTTCATTCACCAACGCGACATCCAGCGGCTTGGCCCAGCGCATGTTGACAACCGTGGCGTCGAGCGCCTCGGCCGCGACCAGCGCCGGATACAGCAACGTGCCGAAAGCGAGGATCACGATGCCTTTTCCCGTGCGGCGCACTTCGCCCTTGCCGAAAGGCAGCGCATCGAGCGTGATATGCGGCGTGACGCCCGCGCCAGCGCCGCGTGGATAACGCACCGCCACGGGGTGGTTCTGTTCGTAGGCGCTGGTGAGTAGCTGGCGGCACTCCGCCTCGTCGGCCGGGCAAGCGATGCTCATGTTCGGGATGCAGCGCAAGAAGGGAATGTCGTAGGCGCCTGCGTGCGTGGCGCCGTCAGCGCCCACCAGCCCAGCGCGATCGAGCGCGAACACGACAGGCAAATTCTGGATCGCAACGTCGTGGATCAGCTGGTCGTAGGCACGCTGAAGAAAGGTCGAGTAAATGGCAACGACCGGCTTCAGCCCTTCGCAAGCCAGGCCGGCCGCGAAAGTGACGGCATGCTGCTCAGCAATGCCGACGTCGTAATAGCGATCCGGAAAACGCTGCTCGAACTCGACCAGCCCCGAGCCCTCGCGCATCGCCGGTGTGATGCCGACCAGGCGACCGTCCTGCGCGGCCGTGTCGCACAGCCACTGGCCGAAGACTTGCGTGAACGTCAGCTTGGGTTGCGTGGTCGGCTTGACGATGCCAATGCTCGGATCGAACTTGCCAGGGCCGTGATAGGCCACGGGATCGGCTTCGGCCAGCTTGTAGCCCTGGCCCTTTTTGGTGACGACGTGCAGAAACTGCGGGCCGTGCAGATGCTTCAGGTTCTCGAGCGTGGGCACCAGCGAATCGAGGTCGTGTCCATCGATCGGGCCGACGTAGTTGAAGCCGAACTGCTCGAACAGCGTGGCTGGCACGACCATGCCCTTGGCATGCTGCTCGAAGCGCTTGGCAAGCTCGAACAACGGCGGCGCGCCGCGCAGCACGCTCTTGCCGACGTTCTTCGCGGCGGCGTAGAAATTGCCGCTCATCAGCTGCGCCAAATAGCGGTTGAGCGCACCGACCGGCGGGCTGATCGACATGTCGTTGTCGTTCAGGATCACCAGCAGCTTGCAGTCGGCCACGCCTGCATTGTTGAGCGCCTCGAAAGCCATGCCGGCCGTGAGTGCGCCGTCGCCGATGATCGCCACGGCATGGCGTTCTTCGCCCTTTTGCTTGGCGGCCATCGCCATGCCGAGCGCAGCCGAAATACTGGTCGACGAATGCGCCGTGCCGAAGGTGTCGTACTCGCTTTCGCTGCGCTGCGGAAAGCCTGAGATTCCGCCCTGCTGCCGCAGCGTCGGCATGCGCTCACGCCGGCCGGTCAGGATCTTGTGCGGATAGGTCTGATGACCCACGTCCCACACCAGGCGGTCGTGCGGCGTGTTGAAGACGTGGTGCAGCGCGACGGTCAGCTCCACCGTGCCCAGGTTCGAACTAAGGTGGCCACCGGTGCGCGACACGTTGTCGAGCACGCAGGCACGCACCTCGTCGGCCAGTTGCTGTAACTGCGCGCGGTCGTATTGGCGGATCGGAGACGGGTCGTGGAGAGTGGGGAGCAGCGGAGCCATGAAGAGTTGTTGTTATCGGTCGCGATCGACGACCATATGGGCCAGCGCTCGCAGCGCGTTGGTGTCGGGCAATGCGCTGCGTTCGAGCGCCGCCAGAGCCGCAGTCAGAAGTTGTTGCGCCTGCGCGCGTGCGCCGTCCAGACCCAGCAAGGAGACGTAAGTGGGTTTGTCGCTGGCCGCATCCTTGCCGGCGGTTTTGCCAAGCGTGTGCGAATCGGCAGTGACGTCGAGGATGTCGTCGACCACCTGGAACGCGAGCCCGATAGCAGCGCCATAGTCACGCATCGCGGCCAGTGCAGGCGCGGGCACGCTGGCAGCGCACGCCGCGCCCATCTCGACGCTGCCTTGCAGCAGCGCGCCGGTCTTCATGCGATGCATTTCGCGGAGTTGCGGCTCGTCGAGCGAGCGCCCGACGCTGGCCAGGTCGATAGCCTGGCCACCGGCCATGCCCTGGCTACCAGCGGCACGTGCCAGCAGGCGGCACAGCAGGGCCTGCATCACCGGAGGTACCGCATCGCCCGCAGCGTTCGGGTCATCGGCATCGGGAGTCAGCAGCTCGAACGCCAACGCCTGCAACGCATCACCGGCCAACAGCGCATCGGCCTCGCCGAACTTGACGTGCACCGTGGGCTTGCCGCGGCGAAGAATGTCGTTGTCCATGCACGGCAGGTCGTCGTGCACGAGGGAATAGGCGTGGATGAGCTCGGCGGCACAGGCGGCGCGCAGGGCGGCGTCGGGCCGGCCGTGCACAGCCTCGCTGGCCGCCATCACCAGCAACGGCCGGAGGCGCTTACCGCCGTCTAGCACCGCGTACCGCATCGCATCGCCCAGCAGCAGCGGCGCATCGACGCCGACCCAACGCGACAGGGCCCCCTCGACGTTAGCCAGATGCGGCTCGCTCCAGGCGGCGAGGCGCGCGGCATCCCACCGCGCGGCAGGCATAGCAGACGGGTCTGTCATCGCTGCGTGCGAACTCATTCGGCGGTCCACACCTTCAGGCTGCCAGCGTCGAGCACCTTGATCTGGTCTTCGACGGCTTGCAGCTTGTCGCGGCAGAACGTCAGCAAGGCCGCGCCGCGCTGGTAGCTGACCAGCAGCTGGTCGAGCGGCAACTGGCCCGATTCGAGCTCAGCTACCAACTGTTCGAGCTCCTGAACGCCGGCTTCGTAGGTTGCGGGCAACGCGATCGTGACTGGCTGGAGAGAAGGCACCTTGGGCATGCGGAAATCGATTGTTCGTGTGGAGAAGCTGGAAGATAGCCCGGTCGGGGTAAGGCATTTTAGGTCGGGGCACGATTCGGGGGCGGCAGGTACAATCGCGTCCCTGCCCGACGGTTTATCCGTTCATCTTTTTCTCTCCCTGTGGGGAGCTTGGTCAGGTCCCCCATGTCTGATTTAAGTCTTCAACTGCAGCAGGCCGCGAGCCCCCTTCACGTTTCTGCGTACTTCGACGAGGCGCTATACGCCCGCGAGCTGCAAACGTTGTTTGCCCAAGGCCCGCGCTACGTCGGCCATAGTCTGGCCGTGCCCGAGCCGGGCAACTTCCATACGCTGCCCCAGGAACACCACGGCCGTGCACTCGTGCATACGCCCAAGGGCATCGAGCTGATTTCGAACGTGTGCCGCCATCGGCAGGCGCTGATCCTGCAGGGCCGCGGCCAGCTCGCCACGCAAGCCGGCGGCAACATCGTTTGCCCGCTGCACCGCTGGACCTACGCCGCTGCAGACCCTCGAACCACCGGCACGCTAATCGGCGCGCCGCATTTCGACCAGGACCCCTGCCTGAACCTGCATAACTACCCACTGACCGAGTGGAACGGCCTGCTGTTCGAGCGCAATGCGAGCGCCGATGGCACGAGCCGCGACGTCGCTGCCGACATGGCCAGCCTGGGCCCGCGTGCCGACCTCGACTTCACCGGCTACGCGCTCGACCGGGTCGAACTGCACGAGTGCAACTACAACTGGAAGACCTTCATCGAGGTCTACCTCGAGGACTATCACGTGGGCCCGTTTCATCCGGGTCTCGGCAGCTTCGTCACCTGCGACGACCTGCGCTGGGAGTTCAACCGGCATTTCTCTGTGCAAACGGTCGGCGTCGCCAATCGGCTGGGCCGCGCGGGCAGCCCGGTCTATCAAAAATGGCAGGAGCAACTGCTGAAGTACCGTGAAGGCAAGCCGCCCAAGTACGGCGCGATCTGGCTCACCTACTACCCGCACGTGATGGTCGAGTGGTATCCGCATGTGTTGACGGTGTCGACGCTTCATCCGATCAGTCCGACGAAAACGCTCAACATGGTGGAGTTTTTCTACCCTGAAGAAATCGTCGCTTTCGAGCGCGAGTTCGTGGAAGCGCAACAGGCCGCCTACATGGAAACCTGCGTCGAAGACGACGAGATCGCCGAGCGCATGGATGCCGGGCGGCGCGCGCTCATGCTGCGTGGCGACGACGAGAGCGGGCCTTACCAGAGCCCGATGGAAGACGGCATGCAGCAGTTTCACGAGTGGTATCGGCGGGAGATGCACACCACGACGCAGCCGCGCTGATGCAGGCGCTATGGATGGTGCTGGCCTCGCTGCTGTTCGCCAGCATGGGCGTCTGCGTGAAGATCGCATCGGCCTGGTTCTCCAGCTCTGAACTGGTCTTCTATCGCGGCATGGTCGGCATCGTTTTTCTGGCGGCGATCGCCCGAAGCCGCGGCGTCTCGCTCGCGACGAAGTACCCGGGCATGCACGCATGGCGCAGCACGGTCGGCGTGCTCTCGCTTGGCGCCTGGTTCTACGCCATCGCCCACATGCCGCTCGCCACCGCGATGACGCTCAACTACATGAGCAGCATCTGGATAGCGGTGTTTCTGGTCGGGGGCGCACTGCTCGCCTGGGTGCCGGTGCCGGGCCGCGACGGCAGCCTGCCCAAGCCGCCACTACAGGGTCCGCTGGTGCTGGCGGTGATCGCCAGCTTCTGCGGCGTGGTGATGGTGCTGAAGCCTACCGTCGGCGACAACCAGGGCTTTGCCGGCTTGATGGGCTTGATGTCCGGGCTGACCGCCGCCTTCGCCTATATGCAGGTCGTCGCGCTCTCGCGCCTGGGCGAACCCGAGACCCGCACGGTGTTCTATTTCGCGGTCGGTTCTGCCGTGGTGGGTCTGGCGGCGGCGTTGACGACCGGCTTTTCGGCATGGAACTGGATGCACGCGATATGGCTGCTGCCGGTCGGCGTGCTGGCGTCGCTCGGACAACTCTGCATGACCCGCGCCTACGCCAGCGCCAAGACCGAAGGCGGTACGCTGACGGTCGCCAACCTGCAATATTCGGGAATCGTGTTTTCAGGCATCTACAGCGTGCTCGTATTCGGGGACCGCATCGATGGCGCGGGCTGGGCCGGCATGGCGCTGATCGTGGCGAGCGGCATCGCAGCGACCGTGTTGCGCCAACGCTCGCTACCGAAGGCGCCGGCTGAGGAACACTGAAAACATCGAAGAAGTTGAAGAAGTTGAAGAAGTTGAAGAAGAGCGAAGGACTTTTATGTACGCCACCCTGATCTCCGTCGAGCAAACGCAAGCACTGCAAAAAGCGGGCGCAGCGATGATGATTTTCGACTGTACCTTCGCACTGATGCAGCCCGAGGCAGGCATTGCGGAGTACCGCGCCTCGCACATTCCCGGTGCGGTCTATGCCAACCTCGATACCGACCTGAGCGCACCGCACGGCGCCCCGAGCAGCGACGGCACCGTGCTGGTCGCGAACGACGAAGGCAAACCGTCGTCGGGCGGGCGCCACCCTTTGCCGAGCCGCGAAAAATTCGTCTCCTGGTTGTCGAGCGTCGGCTTCCGCGACGACATGCAGGCTGTCGTGTACGACCGGAACGGTGCCAACTATTGCGGCCGCTTGTGGTGGATGCTGAAGTGGATTGGCCATGACGCCGTCGCGGTGCTCGACGGAGGCTTGCAGGCCTGGCAAGCCGAAGGCGGCGCGGTGACCGATCGCGAAGAGCCGGCACGTTTCCAGTCCAACTTTGTGGCGAGCACGCCGCGCCTTGCACTGGTCCAAACGGCTGAAGTGGTGGCGCATCTCGGCGACGGATCACGGACGTTGATCGATGCACGCGCCGGTGCCCGATATCGCGGCGAGGTCGAACCACTCGACCCGATTGCCGGCCATATCCCGGGCGCGTTGAACCGGCCTTTCAGCGACAACCTCGGCCCCGACGGCAAGTTCAAACCGGCGACCCAGCTGCGGGCGGAATTCGAAGCGTTGCTTGCCGGCCGCGACGCCGCCACCGTCATTCACCATTGCGGCAGCGGCGTGAGCGCGCTGCCCAATTTGCTGGCGATGGAAATTGCCGGTCTGGGTCCGACCGGCCTGTACGCCGGCAGTTGGAGCGAATGGAGCAATACGCCGGGCCTGCCGACGCGCCAGGGCGCCGCACCGTAAAGCTGTCTTGTCGACATTGAAACGGATTGCAAAGCCATTGAAAAGAAGGCGTTGAACCACAGGCGCCGCCGATACCCACTGTCACATCCTGCGTCGGCGAGCGCGCTACGGTGGGCGTTGATTGGGGAGCACCTCGCTCTTCAGAAAGCGTTCCATGAACCAAACCCCTTCAGGCCTGACAAAAGGCTTCAAAAGCGCCAAGACCGCCATCGCAGCACTCTGCATTCCGGCGTTGATGCTGGCCGGATGCGACAAGATCGGCAGCACATCGGCACCGGCCACCGCGCCCGTGGTTGCGGCCACGCCCGCGGTCGAAACGCCGGCACCGTCCATAGTTGCCCAGCCCGTTACCGCACCCGTAGCACCCGCCTACATGCCTCCCGGCGCCGAACAGCTGTATCAAATGGTCGCGCCCATCGCGCTGTATCCGGACAAGCTTGTCGCGCAGGTATTGGCCGGCTCGACCTACCCCGACCAGGTCACTGCGGCCGATGCGTGGATTGTGCAGAACGGTGGGTTGAAGGCCGGTCCGCTGGCCGATGCCGCCGAGCGGCAATCCTGGGACCCGAGCATCAAGTCGCTCACCGCATTCAAGCGCGTGCTCGACCAGATGGCGAAGAACCTGCCATGGACCACCGCCCTGGGACAGGCCTACTACAACGACCCGGACGACGTGATGAATGCGATCCAGGTCATGCGTCAGCGCGCATCGCGTGCAGGTCAACTAAGAAGCACGCCCAAGCTGCGCGTGGCGACCGCATCGGCGCCCAGCAACTACACGCCCGACCCGAACGCCCCTGTTTATTACGCCGGACCGGCCGTCATCGAGCCGCCGCCGCAGTACATCACCATCGAGCCCGCGCAGCCCGACGTGGTCTACGTGCCGAGCTACGACCCGGAAGTCATCTATGGCGAGCCGGTCGCGGCTTACCCAGGGTATGCCTACGCGCCGCCGGTGTACGTCGAACAGCGCGATGCTCGCTATTCGAATGGGCAGATCGCCGCGGCGGGTGCGGTGACTTTTGGCCTGGGTGTGGTGGTCGGCTCTGCGCTGGAGCGCCACGGCTGGGGCTGGAACTCGTGGGGCATGAACTGGGGACGCCCTGACACCTACCGCGGTGGCAATCGACCGCAAGACGTTCGCGGCTTCGACCGGCCGGCCGTGGTCTACAACCAGTCGACCTATATTCCGCGCGCCGAGTTCGCGGGTGGCGGCAACGCACGCGGACTGCAGCAGATACAGCTACAGCAGGCTCAACAAGCTCAAGCGCTCGCACAACAGCAGCAGCAGGTCCAGCAAGCCCAGCAGAATCAGCAAAGGGCCCAACAGCAGTTGCAGATTCAACAGGCGCAGCAAGCGCAACAGGCACAGGCACAGGCGCAGCAAGCACGAGGGCAGCAACAGCAACAAGCGATGCAAGCGCAAGCGCAGCAGCAAGCACAACAAGCGCAGCTTCGCCAACAGGAGCAGGTACGTCGACAGCAGACCCAGCAGGCGCAGGTGAATCAACAGCAAGCGCAGCAGGTCCAGCAGCAACAAGCTCAGCGGGCACAACAGGATCAGGCGAGGCGCGAACAAGGCCAGCAGCAGGCAGCACAGCAACAGCAGGAGCAGGCGCGCCGTCAACAGCAGCAAGGACAACAGGCGCAGCAACAACAACAACAACAACAACAGCGCCAACTGCAACTGCAACAGCAACAGCAACAGCAACAGCAACAGCAACAGGCTGCGCAAGAACAGTCACGCCGCCAGCAAGAACAAGGTCAACGGGCGCAGCAGGTTCAGACTCAGCAAGCACAACAAGCGCAGGCTCAACAATCGCAGGCACGCCAACAGCAAGAGCAGCAGGAGCAAGCGCGTCGTCAGCAGGCTCAGGTGAATCAGCAGCAAGCGCAGGCACAGCAAGCGCAACAAGCCCAACAAGCTCAAGCGCGTCAGCAGCAGGCCCAGGCACAACAAACACAGGCTCAAGCTCAGGAACGGCAACAACAAGCTCAGGCGCAACAGCAACAGCAACAGCAGGCGCAAGCCCAGGCCCGCCAGCAACAGGCGCAGGCTCAACAAGCACAGCAGGCTCAGGTACAACAACAACAACAACAACAACAACAACAACAACAACAACAACAACAACAGCAGCAGCAGCAGCAGCAGCAACAGCAACAAGCTCAGATGCAGCGACAGCAGCAGGCGCAACAACAGCAACAACAAGCCCAGCAGCAGGCACAGCAGCAAGCGCAAGCTCAGCAACAACGCCGCGCGCAGGAGCAACAGGTACGTGCCGCAGGGCGGCCTCCGGGTGGCCGCCCTGACGATCCGAATCGCTGACCGACAGTGCCTTCGCTCGCAGAACCGCGTTTCGGCGGCAGCGCGCTAGCGATGCAGGTCGGGCCGAAACGAGCGCGGCAAGCCGATGGCATCTCGCGACCGCGCTAACTCGCCGCAGCACCTCTGGGCCGCAGGGGCGGACGCGTTCCGGCCGCACGCCCACGCCGACGACGTATGCCGGGATCACCTGCAAGATCGGAAGGTGCCGAAGCCGCCGCACCGGCGATGGCAGAGGGTGCAGGCCATTGCTCTCGGCACAACATCAGCCGCTGCGCCGGCACGGCTCTTGCCCAATTCGTCGAGCGTTTGCAGTATCCCAAGACCGCCTGGTTCGGTGCGTTGACGGCGCCGTGCCTTTGTGGCCGAAGGCACCGGTCGCTCAGTCCGGCGCGTTCAGCACCCGATCGCTCTCTTCGTCCGAGGGCACGTTGTCGGCGTCGAGCCCGCTCGCCTCGCTCAGGTCGAGGCCCGTCTCTTCTTCAAGCTCGTCCATGCCTTCGTTCTCCGGCGAATCGAATTCCTCTCCGAGCAACGGTGCATCTTTGGGGATGTCGGTGGGTTCGCCAGAGCGGCGGGTGGGGTCCACGTTGGGCATGTTCGGCTCTCCTTTGACTGCGGCTTCAGAAATCGAAGCACGTGGGCGCATAGTGCACCCGCCGGCCGACTTTGGCGATTCAGCCGCGGGGAAGAATCGATGTCGGAAAAGGCCGTGCGAGTGCGATGTCATCGGGCATCAGGAACCGCACCGCACCCTGTTCATGGCCATGCGCCTGGTGATCGCCATGACCCGCATGCTCGCCGTGCGCCAGTCGGCTCACGAGCGTGACCAGCACGATCCCCGCCACCAGCCACACGATTTGCGCCGCCGTCTGGCGCGCCGGCAAGCGCCGCTGCAATTGCGGAATCAAATCGGCCAGCGCGACGTAGACGAAGCTGCTGCCGGCCAGCACCAGAAAGTACGGCAGCCACGCGTGAAGCTGGTCGACCAGCCACCAGCCGACGATGCCACCGAGCGCGGTCATGGTGCCGGCGAGCGACACCTTGAGGAGCGCAGCACGCGGGTTGGGCGAACTCTGCCGCAACACGACCAGGTCGCCGATGTGGTGCGGCACTTCGTGCGCCAGCACCGCCACCGCGGCCACTAGGCCCAGCTTCAAGTCCGCGGTGAACGCCGAGGCGATCAGGATGCCGTCGCCGAAGCAGTGCACGCTGTCGCCCGTGAGCACGGCCCAGCCGCCGGCCTTGGAAGGACGTCCGTGGTCGTGCGTGTCGTCGTGCCCATGCGAATGGTCATGACTGTGATCGCCGTGATCATGGACGTTCGCATCCGCCTGGTGATGCTCGTGCCCGTGGTGCCACAGCTCCGCCTTGTCGAGCAGAAAGAAAAACACGAGCCCGAACAGCAGCACCGCGAACAGCACCGCCGGCTCGATGCCGCTTTCGAAGGCCTCGGGCAGCAGGTGCATGAAGGCAGTCGCGAGCAGCGCGCCGGCGGCAAGACTCAACAGGTGCTGCGGATTGACGCCGCCAGCGTCGCGCCGCACGCCGACGCGCATCAGCAAAGCGGCCAGCCAGACGCTGCCGATGCCGGAGACCAGCGTCGCCGCGATGATTGCAATCAGGTTCATGGCTCTTCTAAAAATAAAAAAAGCCGCCCCGAGGGACGGCTTCGATAGTCGATCGGACCGAAAAGTCGACGGCGTCAGGTCACGCCGTGCGCCTTGAACCGCGCCACGTCGCGCTTCCATCGGCTTTCCGCCGGCCCTGCATATAAATCGGCCGGTATGCCGCATGAACCGCGTGGCCGGCTTCCGGGAACACGACAAATTCGGAAGTTTTGGCTCCCGCAGTTCCAGTCGCCGAAGCAGCTTTCATCTTATCAATGCTGTCAAGCGGGATGCCGCGTACTTGCCACCATGTAGGCCGAGCAACCGCGCGCTCAAGGTCGCGGCGATGTCGATCGATCAATGCACCTTGCATCAATGCGCCTTGTCCCAGTTCGACCCGAAGCCGATTTCCGCCAGCAGCGGCACCTTGAGCACCGCGACCCCCGCCATGATCTTCGGCACCTCGGTGCGTACCCAATCGACCTCTGCCTCCGGCACTTCGAACACCAGCTCGTCGTGCACCTGCATGATCATCTTCGTCGCACGCTCCTCGGCGTCGAGCACGCGCTGCACCTCGACCATGCTGAGCTTGATCAGGTCGGCCGCCGTGCCCTGCATCGGCGCGTTGATGGCAGCACGTTCAGCCCCGCCTCGGCGCGGGCCGTTCGGCGAGTTGATTTCCGGCAGGTACAGGCGCCGACCGAACACGGTCTCGACGTAGCCTTGCGCCTTGGCTGTGAGCTTGGTCTCGTCCATGTACGCCTTCACACCCGGATAGCGCGCAAAGTAGCGCTCGATGTACGAGGCTGCTGCCTTGGTCTCGATGCCCAGATTGCGCGCCAGACCGAAGCTGCTCATGCCGTAGATGAGGCCGAAGTTGATGACCTTGGCATAGCGGCGCTGCTCACTCGACACCTGCTCGGGCGTGCCGCCGAAGACTTCGGCGGCGGTGGCGCGGTGCACGTCGATGCCGTCGGTAAAGGCGCGCAGCAGCGACTCGTCGCTGCTCAGGTGCGCCATGATGCGCAGCTCGATTTGCGAGTAGTCGGCGCTGGCGATCACGCTGCCGGCCGGCGCCACAAAGGCTTCGCGCACGCGCCGGCCCTCGGCGGTTTTGACGGGGATGTTCTGCAGGTTCGGATCGTTGCTGCTGAGGCGACCGGTCACGGCCACGGCCTGCGCATAGTGCGTGTGGACGCGGCCGGTGCGCGGGTTGGCGAGTTGGCCGAGCTTGTCGGTGTAGGTGCCCTTGAGCTTGGATAGGCCACGATGCTCCAGGATCTTGGCCGGCAACGGAAAGTCTTCAGCAAGTTTTTCGAGCACCTCTTCATCGGTGCTGGGCGCGCCACTCGGTGTCTTCTTGACCACCGGCAGGCCGAGTTTGGTGAAGAAGATTTCGGCGATCTGCTTTGGCGAGCCGAGGTTGAAGGGCTGGCCCGCGAGTTCATAAGCTTCGGTTTCGAGCGCCATGATGCGCAAGCCGAGTTCGTGGCTTTGCGTGGCCAGCATCGGCGCGTCGATCAGCACGCCGGTGCGCTCGATGCGGTAGAGCGATTCGCTGCTGCGCATTTCCAGCTCATAGATGAAGCGCAGTTTGGCATCGGCTTCGAGCAGCGGCCACAGCACGCGGTGCACATCGAGCGTCTGGTCCGAGTCTTCGCACGAATATTCGGCGGCCTTGGCGATGTCGACCTGGCTGAACGAAATCTGATGCGCGCCCTTGCCGCACAGGTCTTCGTAGTCGATTCCGCTGCGGCCCAGGTGGCGCTCGGCCAGGCTGGCCAAGCCGTGCGGCCGATGCACTTCAAGCACGTAGCTTTGCAGCATGGTGTCGTGCGCGTAGCCCTGCACTTCGATGCCGTGGTTGGCAAAAACATGGCGGTCGTATTTGACGTGCTGGCCGAGCTTCTGTTTAGCGCCGTTTTCAAGCCAGGGCTTGAGGCGCGCCAGCACCTCGTCGCGCGGCAGTTGCGCCGGTGCGTCGGGGTAGTTATGGGCCAGCGGAATGTAGGCGGCCTCGCCGGGCTTGACGCTGAAACTGACGCCGACAATTTCGGCGCGCATCGCGTCGAGCGAGGTGGTTTCGGTGTCTACCGCGACCAGTTCGGCGGCTTCGACGCGCGCCAGCCAGCTGTCGAAAAGTTCCCAACTCAGGATCGTGTCGTAGGCCAGGTTGCTGACCGGTTCGGCCAGCGCGTTGGCGTCGAGCACGGAACTTTCCCCCGATGCTTGTCCCTCTGCAAACAGGTCGCCGTTGTTACTTTCAGCAATGCTTTTACCGCCCTTGCGCTGCTTGTTTTCAGCGATCAGTTCGGGTGGCACGGCATGCGTTTCCAGCGTCCTGACCAAGCCCTTGAAGCCGTACTTTTCGTAGAAGGTCTTGAGGCCGTCGACCTGCTGCTCGCCGATGGCGATACTGGCCAACGACGGCAGGCCGGTGACGTGGCCGTCCAGATTGCAATCGGTACGGATGGTCACCAACCGCTTGCCCTGCGGCAGCCAGTCGAGCGCTTTGCGCAGGTTCTCGCCGGCCTGCCCCTTGATCTCGTCGGCATGCACCAGCAGTTCATCGAGCGAGCCGTACTGCATCAGCCATTTGGCGGCGGTCTTGGGTCCGACCTTGTCGACGCCGGGCACGTTGTCGACCGTGTCGCCGACCAGCGTCTGATAGTCCACCATTAGGTGGGGCGGCACGCCGAACTCGGCCGTCACCCCGGCCACGTCGCGCTTCTTGCCGTTCATGGTGTCGATGATGGTCACGTGCTCGTCGACCAGCTGGCTCATGTCCTTGTCGCCACTCGACACGATCACCTCGATCGACTGCCGCGCCGCCATACGGGCCAGCGTGCCGATAACGTCGTCAGCCTCGACATCGGGCACGGTGAGTACCGCCCAGCCCAACAGCTGCACGACCTCGTGGATGGCCGACACCTGACTGCGCAAATCGTCCGGCATCGGGGAGCGATGCGCTTTGTAGTCGGGGTACCAGTCGTCGCGGAACGTCTTGCCGGGCGCGTCGAACACGCAGGCGGCGTAGTCCGCGCGCACCTCGCGCCGGAGTGCCTGCATCATGTTGATCATTCCGCGGATGGCCCCGGTGGCCGGACTGGTCGGGTCGCCCGGCACGGCGCGCAAGTCCGGCATGGCGTGGAAGGCGCGGTACAAATAGCTCGAACCATCGACGAGCAGCAGCGTTTTCTTGTCTGTCATCTCACCATTTTGCCGCGTGCGGCGGACGCATCGACGAGGCCCAGGTTCGGCATCGGCCGATGTCACCTGCTTACAACTGGGGGGGCACACGCCACCTACAATCACATACATGTTCTCCACCGATTCCTCCTTCGCCCGCCGCGCCGTCGCCCTCGTGCTCTGCGCAGTGCCATTCGGCCTGGCGACCATGGCGGTGGCGCAAACCCCGGCAGCCGCTGCACCTGCGACACCAGCCGCCCCCGACGCCGCGCAAAGCCAGGAGCAGTCCTCGCCTCGGCAGAACCAGAAGATCGAGAACATCCACGTCGAAGACAGCAGCGCCACGGTCGACGAGGTGCGCTATGGCGGCCGCACGCAGAGCATCAATGTCAAGCCCAAGTCGAATATGCCGGGCTACGAGGTGCTGCAACCTGGAACCGGTGGATCCGGCCCCGGCAACAACGACGCGAGCAACACCAACGGCAACGGGCCGCGCGTCTGGAACGTCCTCAAGTTCTGAACGCCTGGCGCCGTGGCGGTCTTTACTGAAGTCGGATTCGACCCCGCGGACGAGCTTGTCCGGCGCTTAGGGCTCGGTGCCTTGCGCGAGCTGCGCGGCATCGAAGGCGGCATCGAGAACACAAACTACTTCGCGACCACCGAACAAGGCGAATACGTCCTCACGGTGTTCGAGCGGCTCGGTTTTCAGCAGTTGCCGTATTACCTTTGCCTTATGAAGCATCTGGCCGAGCGCGGCATTCCGGTGCCGGCGCCTGCTGCCGATCCGACTGTGGTGTCCGGCGCCATTGGAGTCGTTGCTGCACTCGGTGCACAAGCCAAGACCCAGGCGTTGAAAGTGCCATCGATCGCACCCTGCGCGCTGCTGCACACCCTGAACGGCAAGCCCGCCGCCGTGGTGCAACGACTGGCCGGCAAGAGCGAACTCGCGCCCACGGCGGCCCACTGCGCCGAGTTGGGCCGCATGCTGGCGCGAATGCACCTGGCCGGACGCGATTTCGACCGCCTGCAGCCCAATCTGCGTGGCCTCGCATGGTGGAACGACACGGCGCCTGTGGTGCTGCCGTACCTCGAAGCCTCTCAGGCCGCATTGCTGCGCGGCGAACTCGCGTACCAGAACCATGTGGCCGAGTCGTCGGGCTACGCCGCTTTGCCACGCGGACCGGTGCACGCCGACTTGTTCCGCGACAACGCGATGTTCGCTACCGGGGTCGATGGCGAATGCAGCGACGGCGAATTCAGCGACGGCCAAAGCAGCGCACCACGCCTGACGGGCATTTTCGATTTCTACTTCGCCGGCACCGACACTTGGCTGTTCGACCTGGCCGTGTGCCTGAACGACTGGGCGATCGACCTTCCCACCGGCGAGCACGATGCGTCGCGGGCCGATGCGCTGTTGGCCGCGTATGCCACCGTACGGCCGCTCACCGGCCCGGAGCGCGCGTTGTTGCCCGCCCTGCTGCGCGCGGCCGCCCTGCGCTTCTGGATATCGCGGCTGTGGGACTACCACCTGCCGCGCGAAGCCAGCATGCTCAAGCCGCACGACCCGACCCACTTCGAGCGGGTGCTGCGCCAGCGCGCGCGGCATCCCGACGCGCTGCAGATGCCGATATCTGCAGCAGACCCGACACCGGCTCTTTTTCCGATCTTCACTTCGGTGGAAGCGCCCGCGACGGCACAAACCGCTGCAGCTACCGCCTGACCTCGAAACAATGAAACTTCACATCGTGCCGGCCCGCACCGGCGCCGAATGGGTCAAGCTCGGCCTCCGGACTTTCTGGCGGCAACCGCTGGCCTTCGTCTCTCTTTTTTTCCTCTTCATGGCGGCGATTTCGGCCGTTTCCCAGGTGCCGCTGCTTGGCAGCTTGCTCGCGCCCGTGCTGCTGCCCTTCATGACACTGGGGCTGATGGTCGCGACTTCTGTCGCGTACATCAACGACACGCAGAAGCCGACCGCGCCTGGCATGTTCATCGCGGCCTTCTCTGCGATGCGCAGCAAGTGGCGTCCGATGCTGGTGCTCGGCGTGATCTCGGCAGCGTATTTCGTGGCGGCCGTGTTGCTGTCCATCCTGGTCGACGGCGGCCAATTGGCCAGGGTCTACCTGCTCGACGCCGATATCACACCCGAGGCTGCCGCAAGCGCCCAGTTCCAGACAGCGCGCGTGCTGGTGATGTGCCTCAACCTGCCACTCTCGCTTGCGATGTGGCACGCACCGGCGCTGGTGCATTGGCACAGCGTCGAACCGGTCAAGAGCCTGTTCTTCAGCCTGGTCGCGCTGTTCCGCAACTTCAGTGCTTATGCGATGTTCTGCCTGGCATGGTTCGGCGTGTTCCTCATCGGCGGCATCGTGCTCGGCTTGATGGCAACGCTGCTGGTCGCGCTCGGTGGCATGGGAATGGGCGAAGGCGCCTCGGCCGTCGGCGGCGCGATGATGGTCGGCAGTGCGCTGATCCTGGCGGCGATGTCGCTCAGCTCGACGTGGTTCACTTTCAGGGACAGCTTCGATACCGACTGAACGCGGCTACTTCGCCGCCGGCCCGGTGTCCGGCTCGATTCTGGGCTCTACGGCTTGCGCTTTGAGTCCGCTCAGCAGCGACCACGCCATCCCGCCCAGCAAGAGCAAACCGACACCGAGCGCACTCCATAGCCAGAGCTTGCGCGACGACGGTGCGGGCTCTACTTTCGATTCCGTCTCGACAACGGCAGGCGTCGCGGGCACCGCCACTGCCGCGCCCAGTGCCAACGTCACGCTCGCTCCATCCAGCGCTGGCGAGCGGCCAGGCTGGTAGCCCGGCATCAACTGCGCCAGCGGCAAGGGACCGGGCCCGCCAATTGCAGCTTGTGCATTGGCGTTCCAGCCCAAGACGAAAGGCGGCTGGCCTTGCGCCAGGAACACGAGCGCGCGCGGACGTGCGCCGAAGAGCAACGATGGCGGGCTGGCGCCAAGGGCCGCTATCGGACCATCTGTGCGAAGGCGCAGCCGGGTGTGTACGCCACCGTCCATCGGGATGGCAGACGATCGCGCTTCGCCGGCTGGCTGATTAAGGCGGAACACCGTGGTGTCGGCCAGCAGCGTTTCGGTGGCAGCAGGCGTTTCACCGAAACGGCCCCTCGGCTCCCGCGACGCGTGCAGCCCATGTCGCAGCACAAAGAGCGCGTTGCGGGGACGAGCCCGCCGCTGGTCTACGGCTGAGCTCGGCTCCGCAACGCTCGACAGGCGAACCGGCGCCAGCGTGTTCGCCTGACCAAGCACGATGCGCAGACTCTGCAGAGGAAGGCCATGCGGTGCTGGATAGTCGCAGAAATCGACGCCGCAGGCAGCAGGCCGGACCTCGTTCCCCCAGGCAATGGCAGGCACCGAGCGTTCCGGTTGCTGGACGCTATCGAGCCAGGCCGCACTCAGTTGCGGTGCCAGCGCAGGGTTCTGCCAACGCAGGCGCAAAAACCGCGTGCGAACCTGATCGAGCTCTACGGCGAGTCTTTCGATGGTCTGCTCGCCGTGGCGCAATCGCACCAGTTGATCGTCGGCGCCGAGCCGATGCCACTGCCGCAGGTCGTCGCTGCCTTCGAGCGTGTACGGAAACAGCCCCATCGGGCCGTCCGCCAGCTCGAACCGGATCTGCACCAATGCGCCGGTGACCTGGCTGGCGTCGATCACCCATTCGGCAACCGGGGCAGGCAGCGCAACAGCCTTAGCAGCCGACGGCGCGGCGCCCACCCTGGCCAACGCGATCGAACCGTCGGGGCGCATCTTGAGCAAGAGCAATTCGTCGGCGGGCGCGGTGGATGTACCGCCCGAGGCACTTGTCGATGCGGACGGCGACGCGAACAGCGGCGCACGCGACGAAGCGGGTACGGCTTGCGCGGCTTCAGCCTCGCCATCAAGCCAGCCGAAGGGCGCCGCCTGGCCGGCACCGTTGCGCACGCGCAGGTCGCGCAAATCGTCGAAGGCCGCGAGGCCATGCAGGGCAGGCGGCAGCTCGAGACGATAAAAAGGGCCGTTGCCATGCAGCGTGATCGGGCTTTGTGCATGCGCAGAGCTTGCGGTAGTCAGTGCCAGCGCAAGTGCCAATGGCAGCGATAGCGCTGCGGTGAAGCGTCGGGATTGAATCATGCCGGCACCTCGACCGGTGCGCTGCGCCGCAGCGTCGGCACCGGCGCGAAGTAGCCGACCAGCAGCAGCAAGGTGCCCACGCCGATGAACGAGACGATGCGAAACAAGCTGCCCTGATTCGCCAGCTCGACAAAGAACAGCTTGAACACCACCACCCCCAGCAACGCGACACCCGCCATCCAGACGATGCGCGTGCCGCGGCGGTTGCCCAGCACCATCGCGAGCACGCCGCAGATCGCCCAGGCGATCGACAACGCGGCTTGGGTCAGGGTCGACAGGTACAACGCGTTCAGGTTCCACGCGACATCGGCGTAGTGATGGCATGCGCGCAGCACCGCGCCGGTCAGCAAGGCCCACGCCGTGAGCGCGGCAACGCCCTTTGCCCAAGGTGGTGGCAACCGCATGTCGGTACTGGCCGGCAGTGCCTTCCACCAGATTACGAGCGCAGCCAACACCAGCCACTGCGCCATTTCGAGCGGGTTGAGCACTGGAACGAATGGCAATGGCGCAGCGTCGCCCGCGCTCAGCACGTTGGTCGCCCAGCACCAGCAAAGCAGGCAGAGCGCCACCGGTTGCAGCGCGAATTCAAGGTAGACACTCCGGTACTCGGTGAGCGGCCAGCGCGACAGCAAAAGGCGAAAGCGCAACGCCCACAGCACGATGACCGGCGCGAGCACCCAACCCAGCAGCGGCCATGCCGAATAGGCGTCGCCCAGATTGCCAAGTTGCCATTGGCACTCGCGCGCAGCCATCAGCAAGAAGAACCAGAGCCCTGCGACATGCAGGATGCGCTGCAATGCAGGCTGCAGCCAGCGGCGTTGCGCATGCAGCAACCGGACATGCCACAGCAACGCCAGCGGCCAGGCCAGCCAGCCGAACCCGGTCGAGGGCGGCGTTACGCCGAAGGGCAGGCCGATCAGCGCAGCGGCCATGAACATCGGCAAGGTCAGCACGGTGATCTGACCAAGCTGTCGCCAGTCGCGCCGCGCAGCCACAACGCTGGCCACCATCGAGCTCAGCCACATCACGCCGACGATAGCGGCCGGTACGCGGTCCCACTGGCTTTGCGCAGCCAGCACGCGCACGCTTTCGCCCATGGTGGCAGCGATCCACCAACCCGCACCCCAGAGCAACGAAGCCCACAGCACGGGTGCGTGGACACACCAGTGATTGGCCCACCGCGCGACCGCCGCAGCGGCGTCGGTGTTCCGTGCAAGCGCTGCGTAGCGTGCCTGTGCACGCAGCCAGTCTGCGGCGACCAAGGCGGTCGAGCCCAATGCGAGCGGCGTCCAGAATCCAAGATTGGCAAACGCCGGTCGGACCTCGTCCCATGACGGAGCGGTACCGACGAACAGCATCGCCGCCACGAAGTGAAGCACCATTGCCAGCACCGCCAGCGGACGGTGCGCCATGCGGAGAGACAGCCACAGCAAGACGGCCGCGGTAAACGGCCAGATCAGTGCAGCGTGTGCCAGATCGACACCGAACAACATCGCCATGTGCAGCAGGCTGACACCGGCAAGCAGGCTGACGACCTGCAGCATCGACCAGCGCGGCGGCGTGCCAGCGACCAATGCATCGCGATGCACGTGCCACATCGCCCAGGCCGCCGTGGCCAGCAGGCTGAAAGCGACCAGGCCGGCCGCTGCCGTGCCTTGCCAGCCACTCGCGAATGCGGCGGCACCGGCAGCGCCAGGCTGCAGGCCGGCGATCAGCGCGACGACCGAAAGCGCCTGGATCGAATGGGCGATCGGGCGCAGCGGCAACAGCATCCAGCGCACACCCGCCGCAAAACAGAGCAGTGCGAGCAACGCGGCAGCAGCGGGCGCCCACAGCGCCGTGAGAGTCAGCCAGCACACCGTGGTGAAAGCTGCCATGGCAGCCCAAGGCAGGCCTGTGCTGGCGATGGCTTCCCAGTCATCGCTCCCGGAATCGGTGGGCTTTCCAGCGCGCAGGTACAACGCCCACATGGCGAAGAGCTCGGCTCCAATGCATGCTGCAGCGCCGACACTGCCAGCCAGCAGCGAGGCACCTTCAGCACCGATTTGCAGTGAGGTGGCGAACACCAGCACCGCCAGCGATTGCATCGCAAACGCGATGAGGCGCAGCGGCTGCAGCGAGGCACGCAGCGCGATGGCATAGGCCGCAAGCGCCATCAGCCCGGTCGCCACAGCGGCCCAGGGTTGGGGCAGCAGCATGAACGGCCCCAGCGTCAGCGCGGCCATGCCGACCCAGGGCAATGCCAGCCCGGTTGCCACGTCCCACGGCTGAGGGTTCGACCGCGCAACCGGGCGCTGAAGCAGCCACGTGATCAAGATGCTGGCGCCAAGGCCGAGCGCCGCGACGAAAGGCCCCTGCAGCAGCGGCCCACCCGCTTCGCCCATTTCGTGAGCGTGAATGGCGAGGCCGAAAGCAACGGCGGCAAGTGCCTGCAAGACCAGCGCCACCGGCTGCAGGGGAGCCATGCCGCGACGCCGGCCGAGCGCGAAGGCCGCCAACGCGAGCAGCGAGCTGGCCGTGGCCGCCCATGGCGGCGTCAGCGTTTGCCAAGGTAGCAATGCGAGAGCGGCCATGCCGACCCACGGCAGCACGCTGCCGGCGCGAGATTCCCAGTTCAGCAGCTCGTGCAACCGGGCGCGCCGAAGCAATATCAGGCTGGTGAACACGCCAGCAGAGACCATCAGCGGCCCGAGAAAACTTCCGTGCAGCAAGGGGTGTCCGGCAGCGCCATCGACCGACGTTGCGCGCAGCAGTTGCACAAGGGAGCCTGCGAGAAGCGCGAACGAGAACGCCCGCGCATAGGGTCTCGCCTGCCGCACGCCCAGCCAATACATCCCCGCCGCCTCGATTGCCCACGTCGCGCCGGTCCACTGACCCTCTAGACCCAGCGGGATGGCCAGTGTCGCGAAGATCACGCCGACGATTGCATAGGCCTCGGCCAGCAGGCGCAGACCACGCGGCTGGCTGACAAAAACGACCCAGCCCAGCGACAGATAGAAGGCACCGAAGCCAAGCGCAGAGAAAGCAGCACCGAACTCCCACTGACGCGTCATCAGATACTGCAGGCCGAAAGCAGCCATGGGTGCACCGAACACCAGCGCGCTGTCGACCCGACCGACACGCCGCAGCGTCGCGACCGCGCGCTCGGCAAGCGGCAGCTTGTCGTCGGGCGGTGCTTCGAACAAGGTTCGACGAGCGAACAGCAAACCAATCGCTGCGAACAGCACGAACAAAGCGATCAGAAAGACTTGCACCGTGCCGTATTGGTCGGGCGTGTAGTACCGCTGTGCCCACGCACTCGCGAGAGTGAATGTGCCGACAGCACCGATCAGGTTCAACAGCCGCCAGGCCTTGAACCAGGCGACCAGAAAAATGCCGATGTCGAGGACCAGCATGTAGCTCAACAGCCCGATCGCGTTGTTGCTGCCGGTCGATGCGAGCACCGGCGCGGCGAAACCTTCCAGCGCCGCCACGATGGCCAGCACCGGCGCGTTTTGCGCCACGGCCAGTACGGCACTGAGTACAGCGACCGCAAATAGAAAGCCGAAGCCGATCGTGGGCGGCAACAACTCGTGGACCTTCATCGCGGCTAACGTCGTGAGGTAGAAAACGCCAATGCCTGCACCCTGAAGAATCAGCGCATAACTCGCGCGTTTGCGGCGCAGGAACCAGCCCAACGCCAGCAGGGAGGCGCCCACCAACACCACGCCGGCGTAGCGCAATTCGATCGGCACCGTCACGCGCTCCGCGGTGTAGCGCAGCAAGAACGCCAAACCGAGAAACAGGATCAGCACACCGAGCTTGACCAACACGTTGCCACCAAAGATCAGGCTGCGAATGGGTGCTGGCAGGCGGTCGCGAAGCGGCACGGCCGGAGGAGGAGGAGGAGGTGGTGGTGGGGCAGGTGGA